>CANIAI010000256.1 GCA_947465275.1 Acidobacteriota bacterium
ACGACGAGGACGAGCAGCGCCGCGAGCGTGCGCAGGATGCGTGAGGACCGCACAGGTGGATTCCAGCCGTCCTACGCGTCGTCCTTCTTGTCGCCCTCGCCGCCCTGCCCCTTCATCTGCCGGCTCGTGCGGAGGTAGTGCGGGCTGTACGACATGCCGTACGGCGTCTGCAGGCGGTCGGTGGCCTTGTGCTGGATGAACTGCTTCTGTGACTCGACGATGGCCGCCGTCTCCTCGTCCGTGCACTCGCGCATGGTGATCTCCTCGCGCGGGACGAAGAGCACCTGGCCGACGGGGATGTTGTGCTGCGCCGTGATCCCTTCGCCGGGCTCGAGCACGTAGCGGAACTCCGTCTCGTGCGCGTACCAGTCGGTCTCGACCCGCACCACGAGCATCGGCGCGACCGGCCGGATGATCATGTTGAAGATCGGCATGTAGAGCGTGTCCCACCCCGCCGAGGTCTGGAAGTTCGTCGCGCCGCGCAACGCGACGGCGCCGGTCGGGTTGGCCATGTCCTCGGGGATCACCAGGCTGCGCATCAGGCCGAGTGCCGCGTCACGCGACATGATCGGTACGCCCTTCGGGAAGCTGACGTCCTCGGTCATCATCCCGACCCCGGCGATCGGCATCGTGATCGTCACCGAGACCACGCCTTCCCAGCGCCCGTTCGGCGTCAGCACGAAGTAGTTGAACCGGTAGCGTCCCTCGCCGAGGAACTCCATGTGGTACGACTCGTTCGGCGCGAGCGGCGGGTAGATCAGGTATCCGGCCGCGTTGCCCGCTTCGAGCACGGGGCAGTGACGCGAGTGAATCGGCAGGTTGGGGCGCTGCCCCTCGCGCCGGGGCTTCTGGCCGATGCCGGGACGCAGGATGTTCGGAAAGGTACGCACTTCCATACGGCGACCATAGTAACGGCAATCGCCGGTCAGCGCAGGGTGTACAGGTACGCCGCGATGTCGCGGCCATCGCGCTCCGTGACGCCGGTGTCGGGCATCGCCGTCTGGGGGTCGACGCGTCGCGGTTCTCGGATCCAGCGCACCAGGTTTCCGGGGGTGTTCTCGAGCCGCCCCGCCAGGTACGTGCGCATCGCCAGACGGCTCAGCGGGGGCCCGACGGTGGCGTCGGCGGTGAGCACGCCGGGGATGGTGTGGCAGGTGTCACACCCGTAACGGGTGAGCGCCGCCTTCCCGCGTGCCATGTCACCACCGGTGAGCTGTTCGGCCATCCGCACGTCGGCATCGTGGGCGCAGGCAGACAGCGTGAGCGCCACCCCCGCGGCGATCAGCGCCATTGGCACGCGGCGCGCCAACGACGTCACGCGGGCGCGCGTGCGCCTGGCCGATTCGCCGAGCCATGCGGCGAAGAGCCCCAGGCCGAGCAGCGTGAACACGAACCCCGCCGCGACCCACATCAGCAGGCCGGCCACCTGCTGGTCACCCAGCGGGTCGATGCCCAGTCGCGCGGCCGGTGCGAGGTAGGCGGGGTAGAGCGGCACCCCCGCGAACGTCAGGATCGCGCCGAGGATGCCGGTGTGCACCGCCGTCGTGAAGACGAAGAAGACCGCGGCGCCGTATCCCGCGCGGCCGTAGCGGCCGTGCAGCATGCCCCACCAGAAGAGCACCGACGTGCCGACGAAGCAGGCATGCTGAAGGGCGTGCAGCGCCTCGTTGCCGACCGCGGCGTCGTAGAAGACGGGCAGGTGCCAGCCCCAGATCGCGAGCCCATGCAGCGTCCAGGCGACGACCGGCGTCGTGAGCAGGGCCCACGCGCCTGACGTGCCGCGCGCCTGCAGCGCCCGGGCGGCAACCGGGCGCAGCCTCGCGCCCAGGCCGTGCAGCAGCACCGGCAGCGGTCGGCCGGCCATCAGCAGCGGGGCTCCCACGAGCATCATCAACTCGTGCTGCACCATGTGGGCGTGAAAGCGCAGCAGCGCGAGTCCATCGAGCGGCGGGAGGATGGCCACGGCCATGGTGACCAGCCCCGCGACCATCGCCCAGGTCTCGCCGCGCGGCACGGAGGCGCCCATGCGGCGCAGTCGCCGGAGGCCGCGTGCGTAGAGCACCGCCGCCAGCACCAGCAGCCCGAGCGCCGCGAGATCGAACGGCGAGAGCGCGCCCGGCGCGGTGGCCGCGCGTTCGAGGTCGCTGAGGGCGTGTCCCTCGTGGGCGCTGGCGACGAGGAGCCCCGGCCCGCCCACGAGCAGCGCAAGGACGGCCAGCGCCCTCATTCGCACGGCCCCAGCACGAAGTGCGGCATCGCCATGACGAGCACGAGCAGCGCCGCGAGCGCGTTGAAGCCGATCGCGACCGTCGCCATGAACAGGCTCCGGTCTTCCCGCCCTCCGCCGTCCTGCCTGGCGTCGCGCAGCCTGCGCAGGCACGACCAGCCGAGCCACGCCCCACCCGCGGTCACCGCCAGCGCCGCGGCGGAGAGCGTGGTGAGCAGCAGCTTCGCACCAGACGCGCACACCGGCTTCACGAGCACGTACCCGGCGAACTCGTTGACGGCGACCGCGAGCGGCGCGAGCAGGACGGCCGTCCAGAGCAGGACGAGTCCGCGATCCTCCCAGTAGGTGCGCGCGGCATGTCCACCCATCAGAGCCACCGGGGCGCGAGGTAGATCACCGCGTAGATCGGGACCCACCAGGCGACGATGAAGTACCAGTAGAGCGAGTTCTCGCTGAAGTCGACGAACCGCTTCGGCGCCACCGGCCGCGTGAACGCCAGCGCGAGCAGCACGCCGCTGTCGACCACGTCGGTGGCGACATGGATGGTATGCATGCTGAGCAGCACCCAGACGATCGAGCCGTACGCGTTGTCGTCCCACCGGCAGCCGAGGGTCGTGTACTCGAATCCGCGGAGCACGACGGACACCACGCCAACCGCGACGAGGACCGACAGCCAGAGCCGCACGCCCCGCAGGTCGAGCCGCTCAGCGGCCTGCTTGGCCAGCTGGTTCGGCGCCAGGCTCGCGAGCACCAGCAGCAGGTTCGCGGTGCCGAACGGCAGTTCAGGGTCGGGCAGGCTCGGGGGCCACTCCTGGACCTTCAGCCGCAGGTAGAAGTAGACGACGAGGCCGATGACGAACATCGACCCCTCGATCACCATGAAGCCAACCGTGCCCCACCAGATGAGTCCCTGGTGCCCGAACGCGTACTCGGGCAGCGGTGACACGTCGAGGACACGCTGGCGCCCGTTCATGCGCGCGCCTCCCGGAGTGACGGCTGGTCGGGGGCCGGCTCCGGAGCCCGCCCACGGATGTGGCTGCCCGGGGCGCGGGGCCAGAACCAGCCAATGAGCGTGACCGCGAGCGGCAGGATGGCCGCCGGCAGTGCCCACGGGGTGAAGACCGACCCGACGAAGAAGGCCGAGGTCACCACTGCGCAGAGGAACGGCCAGATGCTCGGCGTCGGGTACTCGCTGCGGCTGGTCGGCTCGGCGTCCATCACGTCGGTGATCAGCACCTCGCGGCAGTCGGTGCGCAGGCCGGTGACGACCGGGCCGTCAGGCGTGCGGTCCCACAGGGCGCTGCGCCCCTCGACGACGGGAATCCGGAGGAAGTTGTAGACGGGAGGTGGCGACGCGGTGCCCCACTCCAGCGTGTCGGCTTTCCAGGGGTTCTCTGGCGCGAGCGCGCCGTGCGCCAGGCTGCGGACGACGTTGGCGAGCAGCACGAGTCCACCCGCGAGCAGCAGCAGCGCACCGAGGCTCGACACGAGGTTCAGCGTGTTCCAGCCCATGTCGGCCGGATAGGTGTAGACGCGGCGCGGCATGCCGGCGAGCCCGACGATGTGCATCGGGAAGAACGTGATGTTGAAGCCGGCGAAGAGCGTCCAGAAGCTGAGGCGTCCAAGCCGTTCGCTGAGCATCCGCCCGGTGATCTTCGGGAGCCAGTAGTGCACCCCGCCAAGAAGCGGGAAGACCGCGCCGCCAATCAGCACGTAGTGAAAGTGCGCCACGACGTAGTAGGTGTCGTGCACCTGCAGGTCGAACGGCACGGCCGCGAGCGTGACGCCGGAGAGTCCGCCGAGGACGAAGATCACGATGAAGCCAATCACGTAGAGAAGCGGCGTCTCGTAGCGCGGACGGCCACGCCAGAGGGACGCGATCCAGCAGAAGATCTGGATGCCGCTCGGGACCGCGATGATCATGCTGGCCGCCGTGAAGTACGACAGGCCGAGTTGCGGCAGTCCGGTGGTGAACATGTGGTGCACCCAGAGGCCGAACCCGATGAAGCCGGTCGCGACGAGCGACAGCACCATCGCC
>CANIAI010000257.1 GCA_947465275.1 Acidobacteriota bacterium
CCGGGCTCGGCTTCCACCTCGGTGGCTCGGTGGGGACGCAGGAGGGCGTGCTGCCGTCATACCGCACGTCGGCCGGTCAGACCTGGTTCGCCTACGCGGCGGGCACGACCGCCGCCGGCCGGCGCACGCGCGTCGCGCCGGCGGTCTTCTACACCGTGCGACACCTGGCGCTCTTCTCGGAACTGGTGCGATCGAGTCAGGACGTGGCCCGTGACGGCGTCCGTCGGCGCGCCACGGCGCAGGGGTGGGGCGTGACGACGGGGTACATGCTCACCGGCGAGGCGGCGACGACCGCGGGTGTGCGCCCCCGTCGTCCGTTCGACCCGTCCAAGGGACAGTGGGGCGCCGCGCAGATCGTCGCCCGCGTCTCGACACTGCGGGGCGACGCCGGCCTCGTGCCGGCAGGCTTCGCGGCCGCCACGTCGAGCACCGACGCCACGCAGGCGTCGCTCGGCCTCAACTGGTTTCCGTTCGCGTGGGTGAAGTACTCCGCGACGTGGGAGCGCACCGCCTTCACGGGACCGGTCGCGGGCCCGCGTCCCCCCGAACATCTCATCCTCTTCCGGGCACAGCTCGGGTTCTGACCGTCAGGAGTGCTGTATGCGTGTGCGACTCATGTCTTCTCCCGTACCGGCGTTGGTGGTGCTCGGAGCGCTGCTCGCCGGCGCCTGCGGCGGCGGCAGCCAGCCGGCCGGTGAGTCCGGTGGGGCCGCCGGGGGCACGAGCGTCGAACTGCTCAACGTGTCGTACGACCCGACGCGCGAGTTCTACGAAGAGATCAACCGGACGTTCGCGGAGCAGTACAAGAAGTCGAACAACGTGACGGTGACCATCCGCCAGTCGCACGGCGGCTCCGGCGCGCAGGCCCGGTCGGTCATCGACGGGCTCGGGGCCGACGTCGTGACGCTGGCGCTGGCGTGGGACATCGACGCGATCGCCAGGGCCGGCCTGACCGCCGCCAACTGGCAGACGCGGTTGTCCCAGAACAGCGCGCCCTACACGTCGACGATCGTGTTCCTGGTTCGCAAGGGGAACCCGAAGGGCATTCGCGACTGGGCCGACCTCGTGAAGCCGGGCATCGGCATCATCCCGGCGAACCCGAAGACCTCGGGCGGTGCCCGCTGGACCTACCTCGCCGCCTACGGTCAGGCGCTGGTCGCCCCGGGCGGCACGCAGGAGCAGGCCCGCGCCTACATCACGACGTTCTACGCGAACGTGCCGGTGCTCGACTCGGGCGCGCGCGGCGCGACCAACACCTTCGTGCAGCGCGGTATCGGCGACGTGCTGGTGGGCTGGGAGAACGAGGCGTATCTCGCGCTCGAGGAATCGCCGGGGCAGTTCGAGGTGGTGGTGCCGTCGGCAAGCATCCTTGCCGAGCCGCCGGTCGCGGTGGTCGACAGCGTGACGCAGAAGAAGGGAACGGCGGCGGTCGCAGAGGCCTACCTGAAATACCTCTACACGCCCGAGGCGCAGGAGCTGGCGGCGAAGCACCACTACCGTCCCCGGGACGAGACGGTGGCCGCGGCGCACGCGGGGCAGTTCGCGAAGACGACGCTCTTCACGATCGACCAGACGTTCGGCGGCTGGGCGTCGGCGCAGCAGACGCACTTCGCCGACGGCGGCCTGTTCGACCAGATCTACAAGCCAGGGGCGAAACCCTAGGATGTCGACAGTCGTCAGTCAGACACGGCGCCGGTCGGTGCTGCCGGGGTTCAGGGTGACCATGGGGTTCACCCTGGCCTACCTGGCCCTGATCGTCCTCATCCCGCTGGCGGGCCTGCCGCTGCGCACGGCGTCCATTGGCTGGTCGACCTTCTGGGCGACCGTCCTCGACCCGCGCGTCGTCGCCTCGTACGAGGTGACGCTGCTGACCGCCTTCGCGGCGGCCTGCATCAACGGGCTGTTCGGCCTGCTCGCCGCGTGGGTGCTCGTCCGCTATCCGTTCCCCGGCCGCACGCTCATCGATGCGCTCATCGACCTGCCGTTCGCCCTGCCGACCGCCGTCGCCGGCATCACTCTGACGACGATCTACGCGCCCAACGGCATCCTCGGCGCACCGCTGGCGCGGCTCGGCATTCCGGTCGCCTTCTCGCGCGCCGGCATCACGGTCGCGCTGGTGTTCATCGGGCTGCCGTTCATCATCCGCACGCTGCAGCCGGTCATCGAAGACCTCGACCTCGAGGTGGAAGAGGCGGCCGCGAGCCTCGGCGCGTCGCGCTGGCAGGTGATCCGGCAGGTCATCGTGCCGTATCTCGCGCCGGCGTGGCTCACCGGCTTCGCGCTCTCGTTCGCGCGAGGCATCGGGGAATACGGCTCGGTCGTCTTCATCTCGGGCAACATGCCGATGCGCACCGAGATCACGCCGCTGCTCATCATCACGAAGCTGGAGCAATACCAGTACGCCGAGGCGACGGCGGTGGCCGTGGTCATGCTGGCGCTCTCGTTCGTGCTGCTGCTGACGATCAACGCGCTCCAGGGCTGGAGCTCGTCTCGGGTGGCGCGCTGATGGCGGGCGGGGTGGCGGCCACGCATGGCGGCGGGACCAGGGCGCGCAAGCCGCACCTGACCGAGCCGCGCTGGCTGCGCATACTGCTCATCACGACGGTCCTGCTGTTCCTGGCGGTCTTTCTCGTGCTGCCGCTCGCGGTCGTGTTCCGCGAGGCGCTCTCGAAGGGGATGGGCGCGTACGTCAACGCGCTCCGGCAGCCGGACGCGGCCGCGGCCATGCGGCTGACGCTCATCGCCGCCGGCATCGCGGTGCCCTGCAACCTGCTGTTCGGGCTCTGCTCGGGCTGGGCGATCGCGAAGTTCGACTTCCGCGGCAAGCAGCTGCTGACGACGCTCATCGACCTGCCGTTCGCCGTCTCGCCGGTGATCGCCGGCCTCGTGTTCGTGCTGCTGTTCGGCCGGCAGGGCTGGCTGGGCCCGTGGCTCGACGCCCACGACATCCGCATCGTCTTCGCCGTCCCTGGCATCGTGCTGGCGACGATCTTCGTGTCGTTCCCATTCGTCGCGCGCGAGATCATCCCGCTGATGGAGGCGACCGGCACGGAAGAAGAGGAAGCTGCCCGGGTGCTCGGGGCGGGCGGCCTCACCACCTTCTTCAAGGTGACGCTGCCGAACATCAAGTGGGGCGTGATGTACGGCGTCATCCTCTGCACGGCTCGCGCGATCGGCGAGTTCGGCGCGGTGTCGGTGGTCTCCGGCCACATCCGGGGCCTCACCAACACGCTGCCGCTGCACGTCGAGATTCTCTACAACGAGTACAACTACCAGGCGGCCTTTGCCGTGGCGTCGATCCTGACGGCCATTGCACTGGTCACGCTGGTGCTGAAGGTCATGGCCGAGCGGCGGGTGCACGAGCAGGTGGTCCCGCCCGAGTTCGCGGCACAGGTGCACGATGGGCATTGAAGTCCGGCAGGTCAGCAAGCATTTCGGCAGCTTCCACGCGCTGAACGACGTCAGCTTCTCGGTGGCCGACGGCGAGCTCGTCGCGCTGCTGGGCCCGTCGGGCTGCGGCAAGACGACGCTGCTGCGCATCATCGCGGGGCTCGAGACCGCCGACACCGGCGCCGTGCTCTTCGACGGCACCGACGCGACACAGCGGAGCGCGCGCGACCGCAACGTCGGCTTCGTGTTCCAGCACTACGCGCTGTTCCGGCACATGACGGTGTTCGAGAACGTCGCCTTCGGCCTGCGGGTGCGCCCGCGCGCGACGCGGCCGAGCGACGCGGAGATAAACCGGAAGGTGCACGAACTGCTCGACCTCGTGCAGCTCGACTACCTGCACACGCGTTACCCGACCCAGCTCTCGGGCGGCCAGCGACAGCGGGTGGCGCTGGCGCGGGCGCTCGCGGTCGAACCGAAGGTGCTGCTGCTGGACGAGCCGTTCGGCGCGCTCGACGCGCAGGTGCGGCAGGAGCTGCGGCGCTGGCTGCGGCGGCTGCACCACGACATCCACCTGACGAGCGTGTTCGTCACGCACGACCAGGAAGAGGCGCTCGAGCTCGCGAACCGGGTGGTCGTGATGAACAAGGGGGTGATCGAGCAGCAGGGGACGCCCGACGACGTGGTCGAGCACCCGGCGTCGCCGTTCGTGCTGCACTTCCTCGGCAACGTGAACATCTTCCACGGCCGGGTGCAGGAAGGGCAGGCGCTGCTCGGGGCGCTGTCGGTCGACTTCCCCGAGCATCCGCACAGCGAGCCGCGCGACGCGTCGGGGTACGCGCGTCCCCATGAGTTCGAGGTGACGCGGTCAGACG
>CANIAI010000258.1 GCA_947465275.1 Acidobacteriota bacterium
GCGGGCACGAGCGGATGCGGGCCAGAGCCGACATCCTCGCCGAAGTCCAACAGGCTGCGGCTGCGGGCCTCAAAGAGGTCCAACTCCTCGGTCAGATCGTCAACCATTACCAGGCCCCGGATACTCACGCCTACGACTTCGCCTCTCTGCTGACGGACGCGAATGAGGTCGACGGCTTGCGGAGAATCCGCTTCGCCAGCCCCCACCCGCGGCACACCGGGGAGCGGCTGATTGAGGCGATTCGCGACCTTCCGAAGGTCTGCAAGCACATCCATCTGCCGCTGCAGTCTGGATCGACCCGGGTCCTGGCCAATATGCGCCGGCGGCACACCCGAGAGGACTATCTCGCGCTGGTTGACCGGCTCCGCACCACGGTCCCGGGGATTACGCTGTCGACGGACATCATCGTGGGGTTCCCCGGCGAGACGACCAACGATTTCGAGGACACCCTGTCGTTGGTCCGACAGGTCGGCTTCAACAGCATCTACTCGTTCAAGTACTCGCCGCGGCCCAACACGCTCGCCTCCAAGCGGATGCCGGACAATGTCACCGAGCAGGACAAGACCGCGAGAATCGTGGCGTTACAGGCACTGCAGCGCGAATTGCAATTGACCCTGCATCAGTCGATGCTGGGAACTCAGGTGCAGGTGCTCATCGACGGCGTGAGCCGTCGGCGAGAGTCCGAGCTCTCTGGGCGCACCGGTGGAAACACGGTCGTCAACATGCCGATCCCGGACGATAGGACTGATAGTTGGATCGGGGAGGTCGTGAACGTCGAACTGGAGCGCGCGGGGCCCAACAGCATGTCGGGTCGGATCACCAGTCGTATCCCGGCGTGAAGCCTGGAGGAACCATGCTTATTGAGGTCACGGTGAAGGGACTCACGCTCGACCCGGTCACCAATAATCCGATCGTGATGCTGGCGGACCGAGCTGGCGAGCGGGTGCTGCCCATCTGGATCAACACGTGCGAGGCCAGCGCGATCTCGATGCAACTGGAGAACTTCGCTCCGGCCCGCCCGATGACCCATGACCTGCTCCGGAACGTCATCGCCGACCTCGACGCTCGCGTTGAACGCGTGGTGGTGACGGAGCTGAAGGACAACACCTTCTACGCCATCATCCACCTGACGGTGAGAGGAGAGCGCATGGCGATCGATGCCCGGCCGAGCGACGCGATCGCGCTCGCCCTCAGGTCCGCGTCTCCCATCATGGTCGATGATGCGCTCATCGACAGTGTTCAGGCCGGCGAAGTACCTGCCGACCGCACCGAGAATGATCGTCTTCAGAAATGGCTGGAAAGCCTTGATCCTGACGAACTTGGCAAATACAAAATGTAGATGTCGGCCGGCCGACAAGAACATCGCATCCACTCGCGGTTGACACTGAATCCGGCCCGTTCCTAGAATGGCCGCCAGTTCTCCTCCCGGAATACCACCGTCCAACCACCACATGATCGTTGCGATCGCCAATCAAAAGGGTGGCGTAGGAAAGACCACCACCGCAGTCAACCTCGCGGCGGCTCTTGCCCTTCGCGGCCGAAAGACGCTCCTCATCGACCTGGACCCGCAGGCCAATAGCAGCATCTCGTTCCTCGACCTGACGACGGTCCAGAAGAGCACCTACGACGCGATTGGGGACACGACGTGCTCTCTCGAATCCATCATCAAGGAGACGACAGTCCCGAATCTCTGGGTGGCGCCGGCGCGCATCGCCCTCGCCAAACTGGAGTCTCGTCTGGTGGGCGAACTGGATGCGCACTTCCGACTGAAGGATAAGTTGGCGGAACTCGGATCCGAGTATCCCACCATCGTCATCGACTGTCCGCCGGCGCTTGGGCTTCTGACCGTCAATGCACTGGTGGCGGCCACCCACATCCTGATTCCCATTCAGTCGTCCTACTTCGCCCTGGAAGGAACGGACGACCTCCTCGAGACGATCGAGAAGGTGAGGCTCCGCCCGAACCCGACCCTGCGGATTCTCGGTGTCCTGATCACGATGCACGACAGGCGGACCGCGCTCGCCCGCGACATCCGGGAACAGATACAGCGGGTGTTCGGCAGCAAGGTGTTCAAGACGGTCATCGCCAAGAGCGTGCGCCTCGAGGAGAGCCCCGCCTATAAGGAATCAATCTTCACGTTCGCGCCGGATTCCAGTGGCGCGACGGACTACTACAGCCTGTGCGAAGAGGTTATTGAACGTGTCGAAGCGAGGACTTCCTAACACCCTGCGGATGCGGCACGACGAGCACTACGTCGATGCCCTGAACACGACGACGGGCTCGCCGGTCGGCCGCCTCGTGCCGATCGACCTGCTCGACCCGAACCCGAACCAGCCGAGGCAGGTCATGGGTGACCTCTCGGAACTGATGGCGAGCGTCGCCGAAAAGGGCATCATCGAGCCACTCGTGGTCCGCGAACAGGCGGATCGCTACCAGATCATCGCTGGGGAGCGACGCTACCACGCGGCCGTCCAGGTTGGGTTGCGCGAACTGCCGGTCATCGTCCGTCAGGTGGATGACGACGAAGTCCTTGAACTCGCCCTGATTGAGAATCTCCAGCGCAAAGACCTGACCGCGTTCGAAGAGGCCGAAGCGCTGCATCAGCTGGCTCTGCGGTGTAACTACACCCACGAGGACATGGCCCGGAAGCTCGGGAAGTCGCGTACCTCGATCACGGAGTCACTCTCGCTCAATCAGATGCCGGAGGAAGTCAGGAACATCTGTCGACTGTCCGACATCTCCGCGAAGTCGACGTTGCTGCAGATCGTCCGGCAGTCGAGCCCGGAGCGGATGCTGGCCTTGGTTGAGAAAATGGCCGGTGGTGGCTCTGCGACCCGTGAGCTGGCGCGCCGAGAGACGGCGAAGGCAAAGCCTGGACGCCCCCGGAACTTCGTCTTCGCGTTCCGCCCACCGACCAAGGCCTTCCAACTGAAGATGAGTTTCCGGAAGGGAACAGTCGAAAAGGACGAGATCATTACGGCCCTGGAAGGGATTCTGGCCGACCTTCGGCAGGAGCCGTAATCCAGCAATTCCCGCGTATCCGATACGCGGGCTGCGTAAGTATACATAACGTATATTATGCGACCTTCTGCGTTGACAACTGCATTGCCGCCTGTTGATGGATTGTTGGTGTCTGGTAAGTCGAATGCCCGAGTGTTCCGCCCGGTGGAGGCGGCGTCGCTAGACCGCCCAGGCTGACGGCGCGGGATTGCCCTGCGGCGGCGTGAGCTCGATTGGCTGATGGCGCGGGTGTCGCTCAATCTCGGTGTCGCCCCGATGAAGACTGATGACGACCGCGACTGGTGCCTGTGCCGACAGCCCGAGCTGGCCGAACGGCACGGCGAGCTCCAGCGTGTGAACGGCGGCGG
Organism: Acidobacteriota bacterium; assembly: GCA_947465275.1. Lineage (GTDB taxonomy): Bacteria > Acidobacteriota > Vicinamibacteria > Vicinamibacterales > UBA2999 > JBEBGV01. The sequence continues at coordinate 3,369 of CANIAI010000258.1, forward strand.
CCCGAGTCCGCTGGTCGCTGCTCGAGACCCAGCCGGCGTCTGAGCGCAGGGCGTGTTCGGAAACCACCTGGTGGTCTCGGGTGGTCCGCACCTCGACGCGGTGCCCGGTGGGCGTCAGGAACGTCAGCACGACCGACAGCCCCAGCTTCAGCAGTTCGTGCATGGGTCGCGTGGCGTCAACCCTGATGTAGAGCGCGTCCCGATCGGCTCCGTAGTGAATGGCGGTCAACGTGGGGTCACTTTGGCTGACCTGATGCATCGCGCCCGCCGTGACTCCGACGTCGGTGTGGCCGGCGCCCAGCCATTCGAAGTAGCTCGTGATCTCGCCATCGATCACCGGGCTGATGCTGGCGGCCGGGGCCGTGACCCGCCCGCTGGCTGCCTGCTGGGTCGTGATGTTGGTGACCAGCAGTTCCGCGGGGACCGGTTTTCCAAGGGCCGTGTAGATATTCCGGACGTGCCGGCGGAACAAGTCATCGAACTCAAGGTCGTGGTCCGACGAGTGGTCGTCGCCGTACCACCAGAACCAGTCGCTTCCCTCGGCGATGAGTAGTTCCTCACGGGCCCGGGCCAGCGCATCCGGGGCGGCAGTGTCGGTCGACGCATTGATGAGCGTGCGTGCGTCCGCGAGCTGCCCCCATGCCCGCTGGTCGTCGGCGTGGCCAATCCAGATGTAGAAGTCGCCGTTGATCCAGGATCCAGGGAATATGGAAGCCAGCTGAGCCGCCGGCTTGGCGCAGGCCGTGGCCATGCTGACGGTCTGGAGTTCTGGGTGTGCGCTGAGGCGTGTGTACAGCGCTTTGAGGAAGGGGCGACCCTGGCCTGCATAGTGTTCCCAGGCATTCTCACCGTCCAGAATGACGAAGATGGTGGCGTCTTCC
>CANIAI010000259.1 GCA_947465275.1 Acidobacteriota bacterium
CGGCAAGCGTGACATGGCCGGTGCGACGGCCGCGTGGCAGAAGGTGGTGGAGTTCGCCCCGAACTCGCCCGAGGCCGAGGCGGCCAAGCGCGGGCTCGATGGCATCGCCGCGGCCCGCGGCAATGGCCAGGCGCCGGCCGGCGGCAGCTAGGGTCCGGCCCGGGCCCGGAGTGCCGACGTGATCAGGTTCCTGCTGCTCGCGATTCTCGTCCTCCTGCTGGCCCGCGCGTTCTGGCAGTTCGTCGACGGCCTGATCCAGGCAGCCGGCGGGCGTCCCGCGCGCCCGCAGCGGCCGCGCGGTCAGCGTCCGGTGAAGCTCGAGCGCGACCCGGTCTGCGGGACGTTCGTTGCACCGTCGACGGCCCGGGCGCTGCAGGTGGGTGGCAGCACCCGCTATTTCTGCTCGGATCGCTGCCTGCAGGAATGGCAGTCCCGGGCGGGCAGGACCAGGTGAGGCCGCTCAGGGGCCACGCGGAGTGAGGACGCAGCAGCAGCCGTGACCAGTCGAGCCGAAGAACAGGTCCGCGCGGACATCGTCGAAGTCGGCCGCCGCCTGTACGCGCGCGGCTTCGTGGCGTCGAACGACGGCAACATCAGCGTCCGTGTCGACGAGCACCGCCTGATCACGACCCCGAAGAGCGTGTCGAAGGGGTTCATGACCCCCGACATGATGGTGGTCGTCGACATGGCGGGGAAGAAGCTGGCAGGTGAGCGGGACGCGTCGACCGAATTGCCGATGCACCTCGAGGTGTACCGGAACCGCCCCGACGTGAGGGCGGTCGTCCACTCGCACCCGCCGCTCGCCACCGGGTTTGCCGTTGCCGGCATCCCGTTGACGCGCGCCGTCCTGGCCGAGGTCATCACGACGCTCGGCAGCATCCCGATCGCCGCCTACGGCACCCCCTCGACGGCCGAACTGCCCGAGGCGATCCGGAAGTACATCAAGGCGCACGACGGCATGCTGCTCGCCAACCATGGCGCGCTCACCTGCGGGCCAGACGTGATGGCCGCCTACTACAAGATGGAGACGGTCGAGCACTTCGCGAAGATCAGCCTCGTCGCCCGCACGCTCGGCGGCGAGAACCTGATTTCGCGCGACGAGGTCGACCGGCTGCAGGGGCTGCGCGGGTTCTACGGCATCCCGGCCCCGGCGCCACTCTGTACCGACCCCGCCGACGCCGACACCACCGGCCCGGTGTCGTGCCAGATTCTCGAGTCGCCGGAGTCGTCGGAACGCCTCGTCCCGGACGTATCGTCCGTGCTCCGGCAGGCGAGCAGGGATGGGGAAATTCGGCTAACATACGGCGAGCTCACGGCCCTGATCGCGGACGCGGTCAGGAACCTGCGAGATTAGCCAGGAACAATCCGGGTACACACGGTCCGTTCCGCGAATTGCGAGGATAGGGTATGGGAGAGGCGCTGGGGATGGTCGAGACCAAGGGGCTCGTCGCCATGATCGAGGCGGCTGACGCCATGGTCAAGGCCGCGAAGGTCACCCTGGTCGGCTGGGAGAAGATCGGCGCTGGCTACGTGACCGCCATCGTCCGTGGTGACGTTGCGGCCGTCAAGGCGGCGACCGACGCCGGGGCTGCCGCCGCGCGCCGCGTGGGCGAGCTGGTGTCGGTCCACGTGATCCCGCGCCCGCACGCGAACCTCGAAGACGCCCTGCCGATCGGCAAGTCCGGCGCGGGCGCGAAGGGCTAGCCGGGACCGGCCCTCATGATCCTCGCCCGCGTCGTCGGGACGGTGGTGGCGACGCGGAAGGACCCGCGGCTGGTGAGCAACAAGCTCCTGGTCGCCCGCCCCATGGATCCGCACGGCCGTCCCGAAGGGAACTACCTCGTGGCCGTCGACACCGTCGATGCCGGCGTCGGCGAGACGGTGCTCATCGTCAGCGGCAGCTCGGCCCGCATGGCGGCCGGCATGAAGGACTGCCCGATCGACGCGGCGATTGTCGGTATCATCGACGCCATCGAGGTGGCCGGTGGTGACTGAGCGCCCGGCCCCGCCCTCCTGTCCCCTTCAATCCTGACGCACGTCCCATGCAACTCGCGAAGGTGCTCGGTGACGTCGTGGCGACGCACAAGGACGCGTCGCTCACCGGCCTGAAGCTGCTGGTCATCCAGCCGCTGAACGCCGACGGGTCGTCGTTCGGCCGCGCCCTCGTCGCCGTCGACTCGGCCGGCGCCGGCGTTGGCGAGACCGTCTTCTTCGTTCGCGGCAAGGAAGCCAGCTTCCCGTTCCATCCGACCGAGCCACCGGTCGATGCCGGCATCGTCGGCATCGTCGACCAGGTGCACGTACCCGATCCGCTGCCGGGGAACCGCTGACCCATGCAGATTGCCCGCGTGGTCGGTACCGTGGTCGCGACCCAGAAGCACGGGTCGTTCGTCGGCGCGAAGCTGCTGCTGGTGCAGCCAGTCGCGCCTGACGACACGCCGCGCGGAGGCACGCTGCTCGCTGTCGACGGGGTCGGCGCCGGCGTGCACGAGCGGGTGCTCATCGTGATCGAAGGGCGGGCGGCGGGTGAAGCCGTCGGGCGCAAGGGGGCGCCGGTCGATGCCGCCATCATCGGCATCATCGACAGCGTGGACGTCGAGGCATGACCGAACAGGAGCTGCGCGGGCTCGTGCGGCAGGCGATCGCCAGGCATATCGGCGCGCCCGAGGCAGGTCACGCGGCTGGTCACACCGTGTCTCCCGACGCCGGCGTGTTCTACCGCCGGCACGCCAGCCACGCCGTCCTCGCGATGGTGCAGGCCGTGGAGCCCGGCGCGCCATGCGTGATCGAGCCGGCCACCCCGTGCAACCAGTGCGGCTACTGCAAGTCGCTCGGCCACTGAACGATCACCATGGCGACACTCCCGAAGGTCCTGCTCACGCGCTCGCTGCCCGCCGCGGCGATGGCGCGTCTCGACGGCATCGCAGAGCCGATCGTGCCAGACACCCCGCTCACGCCTGAGGCCCTCGTGCGCGCCGTCCGGGACGCCGACGCGCTCGTCCCGACCGTCACGGACAGGATTGACCGGGCGGTGATCGAGGCCGGTGCCTCCCTGCGGGTGATCGCGAACGTCGGCGTCGGCTACAACAACATCGACGTCGCCGAGGCCCGCGCGCGCGGTCTCGTCGTCACCAACACCCCTGACGTGCTGAGTCCCGCCACGGCCGACCTGACGTGGGCGCTCATCCTCGGCATCACCCGTCGCATCGGCGAAGGCGAGCGTCTGGTCCGCGCCGGGCTCTGGACCGGATGGGCCCTCGATCAGCTGCTGGGCATGGAGCTCGGCGGCCGCACGCTCGGCATCATCGGCTTCGGGAGGATCGGCCGTGAGGTCGCGGCCCGTGCCGGCGCGTTCGGCATGTCGGTGATCCACACGGGCAGGACGGCTGACGCGATGCCGCTCGATCGCCTGCTGGCGCTCGCCGATGTCGTCTCGATCCACGTGCCGCTGACCGACGCGACGCGCCACCTGATCGACCAGGCGGCGCTGGCGCGCATGAAACGGAGCGCCTGGCTGATCAACACCTCGCGTGGACCCGTGGTGGACGAGGCGGCGCTGGTGTGGGCGCTGAAGAACCGGATCATCGCCGGCGCGGCGCTCGACGTGTTCGAGCAGGAGCCGGTCATCCACCCCGAGCTGCCGTCGCTCGAGAACGTGATGCTCACGCCGCACCTCGGGAGCGCCACGATCGACACGCGCACCGCCATGGCCGATCTCGCGCTCCGGAACGTGGCGGCGGTGCTCACCGGAGGGGCGCCGCTCACGCCGGTGCCCGCGTGAGGTTCAGCGTGCGGACCGGTGCGCTCCTGCTGATGGCCGTCCTGCTCGCGGCCTGCGGCGGCAGTTCCTCGCCTGGACCGACGAGCCCGACGCCGTCGACCCCCAGTGGCCCGACCACCACCACGGTCACGCTCGACGCGCCCTCCGACCAGTTCCTCTTCTCGAGCACCATCGCGCGGCTCACGCCCGGCGGCTCCGCCGACGTCCGCCTGCGCTGGTTGCGGAACAACGTGCAGGGTGGCGAGAACTTCGGCCACGCGATCATGTTCTGGATGCTGCCCGACCCGGAGCTGCCGCTCGAGGACCGCGTCCAGGCCGGGCTGGCCATGGGGTTCCAATGGATTCGCGACGAACTGTTCCAGGTGATCTCACGGCAGCCGAACGGCGGCTACGAGGTGTCGACCCGGCAGTTGCGCA
>CANIAI010000260.1 GCA_947465275.1 Acidobacteriota bacterium
CAGCCAGGATGCACTGGCCCGCTGGCGAGACGACGAACAACAGGCCGGTCACGATGACCGCAAGCGCGACCCACTTGCCCGCATGGGAGGCCGTGAGGGCCGCCGCCGTGATGTCGCCGCGCCCGATCTGTAGCGTCGATCCCACCGTTCCGAAGCGTTGGACGGACGCGGCGTCGCCCCTGCGAAGCCGCGTCTCCCTGAGTGACAGCGTATCCGCCGTGATCTCCGAGAGCCGGCCGTCAAGCTCCGCCCCTGCCACGGTGGTGATGCGAATCCGGCTGCCGCGTTCGAGCTGCTGCAGCCGTTGCCACGCGGTGTCGTCGAGGCGGGAGGCACTGGAGCTGGTCTGCATCGACTCCCCGGCGGCGAGCGCGGGGATCGTGAGCCCGGCGATGAGCAACGCAACGAAGAATCGTGTCATGACGTTTGTCTCCTTCGGCTCATCTGAGCCGGTTCGCTGTCGTCTTTCAAGGTGCAAGACACCGGTGGACGGGCTCACCGGACCCCGGTGAGGTCGCACGGACGAGAGGGGTGAGGGGCCGGCTCATCCGTACGGCCCTGTTGCCGATTACGATTCACACATGCCGACGGAACGCCGGACCCCTCCCGCTCGCCACATGCTGCCGCTCGAGTGTTCGTGGTCTGGAGCCAGCATCCGCGCCGAGAGCCGCATCAGCGATATCAGCATGGGTGGATGCTACGTGGACTGCCGGAACGTGCCCCCGCCGGGCACGGACGTCCACCTCTCGATCTCGCTGGGGGGGGCACGCCTCGAGGTCGATGGCCTCGTGGTGCACAATCACCCGAACATCGGCTTCGGCGTCCGGTTCAACGAACTGGCGCCCGACGTACGCGCCGTGTTCGAGTCTCACCTCGGCTGACCTTCGCCCCGCCAACGTAAACACCACGGGTCTCCCGGCCGTAAGAAGGTCCGGCGCATACCGTCGCCGAGGAGACACCATGATCAATGGATGGCGCGGGGCCCTCAGCCTCGCCGCACTGTCGGTGGCCCTGATCCCGGGCCAGGCATCCGCACAGGTTCCGGAAGACATCTACCAGGGCCTGTTGAAGATCGGCCAGATCGTCGATCCCGCCTGCACGGCCAAGCTGTACCGGCCGCTGATGCCGGCCAACGACTACAACACGTGGTGGGCTCCAGGAGCCGCGGCGCCCGATGCATCCAAGGCGAAGCTGTATCCGGGCGTCACGATCACGCGCGATCAGTCGTTCGGTCCGCACCCCAAGGACCTCGTCGACATCTTCGTCGGCGACAGCGGTGGCAACAACCGTCCCGTGCTGATGTGGGTGCCGGGTGGCGGCGGCAACAAGATCGAGCAACAGGTGCGGGAAGGCAACGCCTTCTACGACAACATCGGCCGCTGGGGCACGAAGAACGGCTACGTGGTCGTGACGGTGCAGCGGCATCCGGGACAGAACTGGGACGACGCCGGCCGCGACATCGCCGCGGCGGTCGACTGGGTCAAGGCCAACATCGGGATGTACCGCGGCGACGGCACCCGCATCTACATGGCGGCGCATTCCGCGGGCACCGGTCCGACCGGCGTCTACGTCGGACACCCGGAGCGCTGGCCGAACGGCGTGCAGATCAAGGCGATGGTCTACATGTCCGGTGGGCCTATCCCCGGCATCATCCCGAACAACGCGGGCAACGCGCCGGCGCCTGGCGCGGCGGCCCCCGGTTCAACGTGCGGCACGACCGCCGCGCAGAACGGTACTGAAGGGGCCATCAGCGGCCCGAGCGGCGCGACACCGGCAGGTCCACGCGCCGGGGGACCCGGGGGGCCTGGTGGTCCGGGGCGCGGGGGACGCGGCGGCCCGCAGCTCACGCCGGAGGAGCAGGCCGAGCGCGACAACCTGCCCGGGTTCAAGAAGACCACCGTGCGCATCATGCTGGTCCGTGCCGAACTCGATCCGGGTGTCATGGGCGACATGACGGCCGCCGACAAGGCGGTCCACGACACGCTCTGCGCGGTCGACGGCCCGAAGGCCAGGGACGGCCAGGGGCACTGCCCGGCGATGCTCTACGCGAAGCGCCAGAGCCACATGGGCGAGGTGTTCGCGTTCGACACGAAGGACGAATCGGTCTCGAAGCCGATCCTCGCGTTCTTCAAGAGCGTGAAGTAAGCCGCACGCTCCTCAGATCATCTTCGCCGCGCGGAGGCGCTTCTGCTGGAGGGTCGCCTGATGGCCCTCCTCGAGGTAGTCGACGCCGGCGACGGTGATCATCAGCTGCGAGCTGTCGCCCCGCTCGATGAAGCGCTTCTGCACCAGGTACCAGATGGTGAACTCGAGGTGCTCGCGCGGGGTCCCCGACAGCTGCTCCAGCTCCATCAGGTAGATGCCGGCGTTCGCCGGCTCCGTCCGCCGCTTCGCGTACAACACCTCCAGCACGGTCAGCCTCACCAGTTGCTCGGCCCCGAGGTCGTCGGCTTCGCGATTGAAGTCGAGGAGGACACGCCACCGGTCCTTCCGGTTCTCGTGATACGCGACGTCGTACTGCGCCCGCCGGGCCGGGTCGCTCAGGACGGCGTATGCTTCCTGCAGCAGGCGGAACTTCTCCAGGTTCCCGGTCTCGGTGTTGTCGGGGTGCACCCGCTGCGCGAAGAGGCGGTACACGCGATGGATCGTTTCCGGCTCCGCATTGGGACTGATCTGCAGCAGTTCGTAGTAGTCCGGCGTGTCCTGAGCCATGGCGGTGATTCTAGGCTCCCGGACCGGGAGTCGGCCAGTGGGGGTTCGGTTTCCGTCCTGTTCCCGTGCACCAGCGGCATATAATGCGCAGCTGTCTACCCTCTCAGCGCTCCCCAGTTGAGGTATCGAATGACCATCGAACAGCGGACGGTTGGCGACGTCGTCGTCATTGATCTGAACGGCAAGCTCGTGCTCGGCGAAGGAACAGGGCTCCTCAAGGACAAGGTGCAGAGCCTCGTGTTCCAGGGGAACAAGCAGGTGCTGCTCAATCTTGGCGGGGTCAGCTACATGGACAGCGCCGGGCTCGGTGAGCTCGTGGCCACCCACACCAACGTCACGCGCCAGGGCGGCCAGATCAAGGTCGCGAACCTGACCAAGCGCGTCACCGACCTGCTGACGATCTCGAAGGTGCTCACCGTGTTCGACGCGTACGACTCGGAGGCCGAGGCGATCGGCGCCTTCGCGACGGTCTAGGGGCGCACCCCGTGCACATCTCGCCCCGACTGCAGGTCGATGAGCCCGGCGGACGCCGGGTCGTCTCGCTGCAGTCGTTGCCGTTCTCCATCGGTCGGCGGTCGCAGTGCGACCTGCACCTGCCCGATACCGACGTCTCGCGCGATCACGCCGAGATCATCGAGATCGACGGGCAACTGCTGCTGCGCGATCGGGGGTCGCGGTTCGGGACCTTCCTGAACGGGGTGCAGATCGGGGAGCACCCGCTCTCGCACGGTGACAAGATCGCGTTCGGCCGCGGCGGGCGCACCAGCCTGGTGTTCCTGCTCGATGAGGCGGTCTCGTCGGTCAGCGCCTCTGGCTTTGGCGGCGACCTCCGACAGGTGGCCGTGCTGCTCGAGGCGCTCCGCGGGATGGGTGGTGGGCGCGTCCTCGATGAGGTGCTCGCGCTCGTGCTCGATTCGGCGATCGATGTCACCGGGGCGGAACGCGGATTCATCATGCTCGAGGGCGAGAACGGCGCCCTCGATCTCAAGCTCGCCCGCGCGGCAGGGAAGATCACCCTTCCGCTGACCGGCTTCTCGACCAGCCGCAAGATTCCCGAGGAGGTCTTCGCCACCGGGCGCGAGAAGATCGTCGCCGACCTGCGCGACGGCGATCTGATGAGCGCGCACGAGGGAACGATCGCGCTCGGCATCCGCCACATCCTCTGCGCGCCGCTTCGCCTCGTGCGGTACGTCGAGCGGAAGGACGCGTCTGACGAGGCGCGGAACATCGGCGTGCTCTACCTCGACAGTCGCGAGCGGGGCCGCATCCTGTCAGGCGCCGCCCGCGCCGCGCTCGAGACGCTCGCGATGGAAGCGGCCTCGGCCATCGAGAACGCGCGGCTGTATCGGCAGGCGCTCGAGAAGGCGAGAACCGATCAGGAACTCCGGATGGCCGCGCATATCCAGCAGGCGCTGCTGCCGCCACCCCGGCGCGAAGGCGCGTTCTTCCAGGTGATGGGCGTCTCGATTCCGTGCCGCGCGA
>CANIAI010000261.1 GCA_947465275.1 Acidobacteriota bacterium
CCTGGAGACCCTGAAAGATCAGCGCGATGAAGATGTCGGGATACCCACGACGGTACGACGTGTAGGCAATCGCCCGGGCGTCGGGCGACCAGGTCGGCGTGATGTTGAGCTGACGATTCGTGGTGATGCGCCGTGAGTTTTCACCATCGTAGTCGGCGATGTAAATCTCCTTCACATCACGGTTCTGAACCGGACCCGCAATCCGCTCGCGATTCCGGTCGGACGAGAACGCCAGGCGCGTTCGGGCCACACCTCGAAGATTGCGCTGCTGCTGGTGAATCTCATCAGCGACGGTGTGGGCGAACGCGCGCGGGTTCGTCCCCTGCCCGCTGAACTCCTTGGAGTAGACGGTGGCGCGCGAGCGGACGTTGAACAGCCGCACCTGCACCACAACGCCAGTCGGCGTGCGCTGCACCGTCCCGTGGACGACCGCGTCGGCACCCAACTCCCGCCAGGCGGTGAACGGGACCTGTTCTGGCGTGCGCGCCACCGGAATCGAGGCGTACGTGTCGCGTGGGATGAGGTAGAACTCCCGCTCGAAGTTCAGGTCGTCCCAGAGCACCTGCCCCAGCACCTTCGCGACGTCGGCGATGTCGGGCGTCAGGGCGACGAAGTCCGGGACGGCGTATCGGGGCGGCGTGCCTGGATCCCCGCTGATGACGACGGCGATGTCGGACGGTTGCTGCTGTGCCGCCGGGCGTACCGGCAGGAACGCGAGCACGAGCCCGAGGGCGAGGGCCAGGCAGGAGAGTGGAAGCTTCTTCATCACCGTTGATAGTTGAACGTCATGTGCACGGTCAGCGTCGGGTTGGGGAACTGCGCGGGCAGCGGCGGCAGCTGCGCCCGGAGGAGGGCGCTGCGCGCCTCCTGCTCGTGCACGGCGAACCCGCTCCCTCTCTCGAGGAGCACGGTGTCGGGCTGGACAACCCCGGCCCGGAGGATCGTGAATCGCACCTGGATCGTTCCGACGACACCTTGATTGGACCGCCAGTTCTGCTGAATGGCTCTGACCATCGCCTCGATGTATTCGGGACAGCAGAAATTGCCAACGTCGAGCTGCACGCCCGAGCCCCCGCCGCCGCCACTCGACAGGCCGAAGCCTTGCCCGCGAACAGTCGTGTCAGCACGCGCCGTGCCCTCGCGTGGGACGTCACCTGTCGCCGCCGTACGCCCTGTCGCATCTCGAGGGGCATCTGCGACAGGGGGCCGTCGCGGCGCGGTACGTGGCGTCCGTGTCGGGAGCGCCATGTCCGGTGCGTTCGCGGCCGGCGGCGGCTCGGCCCGACGAACCGGTTCTGCCGGGGCGGGGGCCTGCACCGCGCGACCGCCGATCGGGGTCATGCCTCCCGTGTCCGGGCCGGGGCTGCCGCCGAGGCTGATCGTCATCACGGTGCGCGTTTCGAGCGGGGTTCCCCATCGAGCCGCGCCGTACACGAGCACCAGCAGCAGGGCCGTGTGGGCGGCAACCGACCAGACGAGTGCCGGCGACAGCTTCTCGGCCGAGCGTGATCGCAGGGCGATGACGTCGCTGACTGTCTCCGTCATGAATCCGCTCTCGTCAGGCGACCCTACTTCTCGCCCGGCAGCTTGTTCACGATGCCGACCTTCTCGACGCCCGCACCCTTCAAGCGGTCCATCACATCCAGCAACTCCTGCAGCGTCACGGCACCGTCGCCCCGCAGGAACACCTGCCGGTCGGTGCGATTCACCATGAGCTGCCGCACGCGTTCCGTCAGCACGTCGAGGCGCACCGCGTCCTCGCCGATGAAGACGCGCTGGTCACGCCGGAACGACGCAGGCACCGAGACGAAGAGCCGTTCGCTCGCGATCTCCTGGGATCGACTGGCCACCGGCAGGTTCACTTCGACGCCGCGCTGCAGCATCGGGGCGGCCACCATGAAGATGATCAGGAGGACGAGCATCACGTCGACGAGCGGGATGATGTTGATCTCGGCGAGCGTGCTCGAGACTCGCCGTCCGCGGCCGCCGCGACCGGTTGCCGGAGCTACGGCTGAAGAGATGACCTTGGGCACGACTCAGGTGAAGTTCCGCTCGGCGATGTTGAGGAATTCCAGCGCGAAGTCGTCCATCTCGGCGGCGAACGTCTTCACCCGGCTGGTGAGGTGATTGTAGAAATAGACCGCGGGGATTGCGGCGAACAGCCCGGCCGCGGTGGCAATCAGCGCCTCCGAGATACCGGGGCCGACAATGGCAAGATTGGTCGATCCGGTCTGGCCAATCCGGTAGAACGCGATCATGATACCGACCACCGTTCCGAAGAGTCCGATGAACGGGGTGATACTCGCCGTGGTTGCTAGAAAGGTCAGACGTGCTTCGAGTCTGCCGATCTCTGCGGTAGCGGCACGCAACAGCGCCCGATCCACGGCAGCCAGGCTCTTGAGCATCGGCCTCACGGCGGCGGCGCCAGGCGCTTCGGCCTGTGACGCGACCCGGAACTGCGCGTTCAGTTCTGCGTAGCCGGCCAGAAAGACGCCGGCGAGCGGACTGGCGGAGAGCCCGGTCGAGGCGGCCTGCACCTCCGACAGTTTGGTGCTCTTCCGAAAGACGTCGAGGAAGCGCGCGCTCTGCTCCCGTGAACGCCTGAACTCGAGAGACTTGAGGATCACGATGGCCCAGGAGGCCACGGAGAAGATGACCAGCAGGGCGAGAACCGCTTGGTTCAGCGGATTGGTGTCGGCGATGATCCGAACCACGTCACCGCCCGAGCCAGATGCGGGGGCGGCGCCGTCCTGCACCTGAAGGGCGAGGACGAGTGAGCCAAGCGTGAGCAACGAAGCCTCCGGTACGTCGGTCTATGCGCCGCCCAGCGGCGCGACACGGCAGGGTAGCACGCAGCCTGAGGCCTGTCAAAGATCTGATACGATGGGATTTCCGCCTACATGCTGCGCTTCCTGAGGATACGAAACCTTGCGGTCATCGAGGCCGCGGACGTCGAGTTCGATCCGGGGTTCACCGTGCTCACCGGCGAGACCGGTGCCGGCAAGTCGATCCTCATTGAGGCGGTCGGACTCCTGCTCGGCGGGCGCGCGTCGGCAGACCTCGTGCGCACTGGCGAAAGCCAGGCGACGGTCGAGGCCATCTTCGAGCATGGCGGCCGCGAGATCGTGATCCGGCGGGAAATTACCAGGCAGGGCCGGTCCCGCGCCTTCATCGACGGTGAATTGGCGACCGGCGCCGCGTTGCGTGAACTCTCGGGCGATCTGGTCGAACTTCACGGCCAGCACGAACATCAGGCGCTCCTCGACCCTGCCCTTCACTTGGGCGTTCTCGACGACTACGCCGGGCTGACCCAGTGGCGTGCGGAGGTCGAGCGCGCCTGGTCGCAGGTGAGGGATGCGCAGGCTGCCGTCGACCGATCGCGAATGGATGCCCGTGAGCGGGACGCCCGCATCGATCTCCTCAGCTTTCAGGTGGCGGAGGTGGCGCGATGCGCCCCGCGCCCAGGAGAGGACGCCGAACTGGCCGCCTCGCGACAGGTGCTCCAGTCAGCGGAGCGCATCCGCCTCTTGTGCCAGGAGGGATACGACACCCTGTACGAGAGCGGCACGGCGGTGCTCGCCGGCCTCCGAGCAGTCTGGAAACGGGTGGCCGAACTGGCTGAACTTGAGCCCGCCGCGCGTCCGTATCTCGAATCGAGAGACGCGATCAAGTCACAGTTGGAGGAACTCGCCTCTTTCCTGAGGCAGTACGGCGACGACATCGACGCCTCGCCTGAGCGGCTTCAGCAAGTGGAAGAGCGGTTGGCCGCGATCGAGCGGCTCAAGAAGAAGCACGGCCCGACGCTTGACGAGGTGCTGGCCCGCTGGGAGGCCATGGACGCCGAGTTGCGAACCCTACAGGACCCGGAGGGAAACATGCCGGCGAGGGAGCGAGAGCTCGAGGTCGCGCGGCAGGCCTACCTGAACGTGGCGCAGCGGTTGTCGAAGGCCCGGCACGAGGCCGCGACAGAGTTTGCAGCCGACGTGTCCGCAGTGCTCAGCGAACTCGCGATGCCCAACGCCCGCTTCGAATTGCGCTTCGGGACCGCAGCGGGCGAGGCGTCATGGTCATCGACCGGGGTCGATACCGGCGAGTTCTACATTTCTCCGAACGTCGGTGAGGAGCCACGGCCGCTGGCGCGCATCGTCTCGGGCGGCGAATTGTCCAGGGTGATGCTCGC
>CANIAI010000262.1 GCA_947465275.1 Acidobacteriota bacterium
AGCAGGGCGAGCCCGGGCGCGAGCAGGCGCGCGCGCAGCGCGCCCAGGACGACGTCGTGCGCGCGTTCGGCATCCAGCCCGAAGAGGAGCGGGCGCGCGATCGCGGAGTAGAGGAACATGCGGCGACCCAATCGTATCAGGGTGATATACTGCGTCCCGCACTCTTTAACCGTGGTCCTGCGAGGCCGCAAAGAGGTTCCGCAATGCACACCGCACGGCCGCACCCGCGTTCCGCCCCTTCAGGCGCGACCCGTTTCCCGGTTCTCCCCGACACCCTCTCCGACATCCTCCTCACGAGGCCGTACTGATATGCCGGTCGTCATGGACGCGGATCGCATCGCGCGTACGCTCACGCGTATCGCCCACGAAATCGTCGAACGCAACAAGGGGGTCGAGGACGTCGCCCTCGTGGGCATCCGCACCCGCGGCGTCCACCTGGCCCGCCGCCTCGCCCGCACGCTCAAGGAGATCACCGGCGACGACGTGCCGACCGGCGCGCTCGACATCACCCTCTATCGCGACGACCTGATGCGCCACGACGTCGGCCCGCAGCCGCTCGTGCGCCGCACCGAGATCCCGTTCTCGATCGAGAAGCGCCGCATCCTGCTCGTCGACGACGTGCTCTATACCGGGCGCACCATCCGGGCCGCGCTCGACGCGCTGATCGACTTCGGCCGTCCGCGCGCCATCCAGCTGATCGTCCTGGTCGACCGCGGCCACCGCGAACTGCCGATCAAGGCCGACTACGTCGGCAAGAACCTCCCGACCTCGCCCGGCGAGAGCGTGCAGGTGCGCCTGCAGGAGACCGACGCGCTCGATGAAGTCGTGCTGGAGCCGGAGCAGGAGGGGGCGGCATGAGCACCGAGGCACCCGAACAGGGCATGGGGCTGCCGCCCGCCACGAGCGCCCTGCGCCACAAGGATCTGCTCGGCATCGACCAGCTGAGCGCCGGTGAGATTGCCCTGGTGCTCGAGACAGCGGTGGCGATGAAGGAGATCGGCTCGCGCAGCATCAAGAAGGTGCCGGCGCTCCGCGGCAAGACCGTGGTGAACCTCTTCTTCGAGCCGAGCACGCGCACGCGCACCTCGTTCGAGATCGCCGAGAAGCGCCTCAGCGCCGACACGCTGAGCATCGCGATCGCGAGTTCCAGCGTCGTGAAGGGCGAGACGCTGATCGACACGGCGAGGAACCTCGAGGCGATGAACCCCGACATGATCGTGCTGCGGCACGCCTCGTCGGGCGCCTGTCACCTGCTCTCGCGCTTCTGCCGGTCGGCGATCATCAACGCCGGCGACGGCATGCACGAGCACCCGACGCAGGCGCTGCTCGACGCGTTCACCATCGTCGAGCGCAGGAAGCGGCTGGCCGGCCTCAAGGTGGCGATCATCGGCGACCTGCTGCACAGCCGCGTGCTCCGGTCGAACATCCTGCTGCTCACGAAGATGGGAGCCGACGTCTGGGTCTGCGGCCCGCCGACGCTGATTCCGACCGACGTGACGCGCTTCGGCGTCCGCGCGACGAGCCGCGTCGACGAGGCGGTGCGCGACGCCGACGTGGTGATGCTGCTGCGCATCCAGCTGGAACGGATGGAGGGGGCCTTCTTCCCCTCGCTCCGCGAATACTTCGAGGTGTTCGGCATGACCGAGGCGCGGCTCGCGCTCGCCCGTCCCGACGTGCTGATCATGCATCCCGGGCCGATGAACCGCGGCGTGGAGATCGCCTCGGAAGTCGCCGACGGCCCCCGCTCGGTCATCCTCGACCAGGTGGCCAACGGGGTCGCCGTGCGGATGGCGGTGCTGTATCTCCTGGCGGGCGGAGTGGAACATGAAGAGGCTGCTTAAGGGCGGCCGGGTCATCGACCCGGCGAACGGACTGGACGGCGAGTTCGACGTCCTCATCGACGGCGACCGGATCGCGCGCGTCGGCAAGGGGCTGCCGATCGACGGCGCCGAGGTGGTCGAGATTCCGGCCGGCTTCCTCGTCACGCCAGGCCTGATCGACATCCACGTGCACCTGCGCGAACCCGGGCAGGAACACAAGGAGACGGTGGCGACCGGCACGGCGTCCGCGGTGGCGGGCGGCTTCACCGCCGTGGCCTGCATGCCGAACACGAGCCCGGTGAACGACAACGCGAACGTCACGTCGTTCATCCTGGGCAAGGCGGCCGAGGCGAACCTCGCGCGGGTCTACCCGATCGGCGCCGTCTCGCGCGGGCAGAAGGGCGAGCTGCTCGCCGACATCGCCGAGCTGCACAAGGCCGGCTGCGTCGCGATCACCGACGACGGCCACCCGACGGCGACCGCGCTGCTGCTGCGCCGCGCGCTCGAGTACGCGGGGATGCTCGGCATCCCGGTCATCGAGCACTGCGAGGACACGAGCCTCAAGGGAGACGGCGTGGCGCACGAGGGGTTCCACGCGGCGGCGCTCGGCCTGCGCGGCATCCCCGGCGCGTGCGAGGCGATGGGGGTCGAGCGCGGCATCCTGATGGCCGAGCTCACGAACTCGCACTTCCACGTGGCGCACATGAGCGCGCGCGCCTCGATTCGCGGCGTGCGGAAGGCGAAGGAAGCGGGCATCAGCGTGAGCTGCGAGGTGGCGCCGCACCACTTCACGCTGACCGATGAGGCGCTCGGCACGCCGATCCCGTACGACACCAACACCAAGATGAACCCGCCGCTGCGCGAGGCGGCCGACCGCGACGCGATGATCCGCGGCATCCAGGACGGCACCGTCGACGTGATCGCCACCGACCACGCGCCGCATCACCTCGACGAGAAGAACGTCGAGTTCGACCGCGCGCCGTTCGGCATCGTCGGCCTCGAGACCTGCGTGCCGCTGACGTTCGATCGGCTGGTCCACACGGGCATCATCGGGCTGCGACGGATGGTCGAGCTGCTCTCGCTCAATCCGTCGCGCATCCTGCACGTGCCCGGCGGCACCCTCTCGGTGGGAGCGGCGGCCGACATCTCGATTCTCGCGCCCGACCTCGCGGTGCGCATCGACGCGCGGGCGCTCCGATCGAAGTCGAAGAACACGCCGTTCGACGGATGGGAGATGCGCGGCGGCGTCGCCGCGACCATCGTCGGCGGCCGTCCGGTCTACGTGAACCCGGCCGCCGGGGTCGCGCTCTGACGGAGCGCGCGCCGAAGCGGGATCCCGGCGCGCGGCTGCGCGAGCCGCTCGACGAGCTCTATCGCACCTTCGACCACCGCGACTCGGCGACCGACCCGGTCCACATCGTCCGGCGCTACGGACGGTCGGACGACCGCGAGGTCGTCGCGTTCTGCGCCGCGGGACTCGCGTTCGGCCGCGTCGCGAGCGTGCTGCAGTCGATCGAGGCGCTGCTCGCGGTCATGGGACCGTCGCCCGCGGCGTTCGTCCGGACGTTCGACCCCGCGCGGCACGGCGCCGCGCTCGCGCCGCTCGTGCACCGCTGGATCCGCGGACAGGACCTCTCGGCCCTGCTGATCATCCTGCGCGAGATGTTCGCGACGGCGGGGTCGATCGAGGGCTTCTTCGCCGCCGGCGACGACCCCGGCGCGCCGGACGTCGGCCCCGGCCTCGAGTCGTTCTCGCGCCGGGCGCTCGCCATCGACGTGCGCGAGGCCTACGGCGGACGGATGCCGGCGCGCGCCGGCGTCAGCTACTTCTTCCCGCGCCCGTCCGCCGGCAGCGCGTGCAAGCGGCTCAACCTGTTCCTGCGCTGGATGGTGCGGCACGACGCGATCGATCTCGGCGTCTGGACGCGCGTGGCGCCGGGCCGCCTCATCGTGCCGCTCGACACGCACGTGATCCGGCTCGGACACTGCCTGCGGCTCACGCGCTACACGAGCCCCGGCTGGAAGATGGCGGCGCAGATCACCAGCGGGCTGCGGCAGATCGAGCCGTCGGACCCGGTGCGCTACGACTTCTCGCTCTGCCACATCGGGATGATGGGCGCCTGCGGCTACGACCAGCAGCAGCGCGACAGCCAGTGTCCGCTGCGCGGGGTCTGCTCGCCACGCCCGGTGCGCCGCGCACGGCGCGCTCAGCGGGCGACGGGCACCCGCGCGTAAGCATCCGCCGTTTCCCGCACCATCCGCTCGACCGTGAAGTGCTGCAGCGCGCGCTGCAGCGCGGCGTCGCCCATGCGCCGGCGCATCGGCTCGTCGCGCAGCAGCCGCACG
>CANIAI010000263.1 GCA_947465275.1 Acidobacteriota bacterium
CGACGTGCGCTACCTCACCCTCGCCAACCAGCTCACCATCCTGCGGATGCTGCTCGTCCCGGCATTCGTGCTCTGCGTGGTGTACGGGTACCAGGGCGCCGCGCTGGGCGTGTTCGTCGCGGCCGGGCTCACCGACGCGTTCGACGGGCTGATCGCGCGACTGTCGGACCAGAAGACGAGCCTCGGCGCCTGGCTGGATCCGATGGCCGCCAAGCTGCTGGTGGTGAGCACGTTCATCGTGCTGACGCTCCCGTCGGTCGAGGTGACCAATCACATGCCGCTCTGGCTGACGGTGCTGATCATCAGCCGCGACATCGTGATCGTGAGCGTGGTGGCGATCGTCAACCTGGCGGTGGGGCACCGGACGTTCCGTCCGTCCATCTGGGGCAAGATGGCGACCGCCTCGTACATCGTGCTGGTGGTGGTGCTGATGTACTTCAACTGGCAGCGGACGCCGTCGCTGCTCGTCGACCTGATGATATGGGTGGCGCTCGCCTTGACCGTGGCGTCGAGCGCCGACTACCTGCTGCGGGTGCGGAAGATGGTCAACAACGGCTAGGCGCCGGCCTCGACCTTCTTCTTGAAGTAGTCGACCGTCTTCAGCAGCCCCTCCTCGAGCCCGACCTTCGGCTCCCAGCCGAGAATCGTCCGGGCGCGCGTGATGTCGGGACGGCGCTGCTTCGGGTCGTCGGTCGGCAGCGGCCGGTAGACGATCTGGCTCTTCGACCCCACCAGCGTGATGATCGTCCGCGCGATCTCCTCGATCGTCACCTCGTGCGGGTTGCCGATGTTCACCGGCTCGTTCGTGTCGGAGTCGGCCAGCCGCAGGATCCCGTCGACCAGGTCGGTGACGTAGCAGAAGCTCCGGGTCTGGTTGCCGCTGCCGAACACCGTCACGTCCTCGTTCCGCAGCGCCTGCGACATGAACGCCGGCACGGCGCGGCCATCACGCAGGCGCATGCGGGGCCCGTACGTGTTGAAGATGCGGACGATCTTGGTGTCGACGCCGTGGTAGCGGTGGTACGCGAGCGTCAGCGCCTCCGAGAAGCGCTTCGCCTCGTCATACACACCCCGTGGCCCGATCGGGTTCACGTTGCCCCAGTAGGTTTCCTTCTGGGGGTGCTCGAGCGGGTCGCCGTAGACCTCCGAGGTCGACGCGATCACGAAACGCGCCTTCTTCGCCATGGCGAGGCCGAGGGCGTTGTGCGTGCCGAGGGAGCCGACCTTCATCGTCTGGATCGGCAACTCGAGGTAGTCGATCGGACTCGCCGGGCTGGCCCAGTGGAAGACGTAATCGACCGGCCCGTCGATGTCGATGTGGCGCGTCACATCGTGGCGGATGAACTCGAAATCGCGGTCCCGCAGGTGCGCGACATTCGACAGGTCGCCGGTGAGCAGGTTGTCGACCGCGATGACCGAGTGGCCGCGGTCGAGGAGCGTCTCGCAGAGGTGGGAGCCGATGAAGCCGGCGCCGCCCGTGATCACTGTTCTAGGCATTGGTGGACCTGAGCATTCCCCGAACCAGGGTGAGCCACATGATCTTGATGTCGAGCGTCACCGACCAGTTCTCGATGTAGTAGAGGTCGAATTCAATCCGCTTCTCGAGCGACGTATTGCCGCGCCAGCCGTTGACCTGGGCCCAGCCGGTGATGCCGGCCTTCACCTTGTGCCGCAGCATGTATTGCGGAATGCGGTGCTTGAACTGTTCGACGAAGAACGGCCGCTCGGGGCGGGGGCCGACGATCGACATGTCGCCCTTGAGGACGTTCCAGAACTGCGGCACCTCGTCGAGGTCGAGACGTCGCAGCCACCAGCCGATCCGCGTCACGCGCGGGTCGTTGTCACGCGCCCAGATCGGCCCGCTGGCCTCCTCCGCGTCGAGGCGCATCGAGCGGAACTTGTAGACCTTGAACGCCTTGCCGTCGAGTCCCATCCGCTCCTGGCTGTAGAAGATCGGGCCGGGGGATGACAGCTTCACCAGCGCGGCGATGATCGCCCCCGGGATGGCCAGCACGGCGAGCGCCGCCGCCGAGAAGACGATGTCGAGGGTCCGCTTGATCCAGGCGTTGAGCCCCTGGAGCGGCACGTCATTGACGTTGATAATCGGCAGCCCGTCGAGATCCTCCAGCCGGGCCCGCAGCGTGATGAACTGCAGGAGGTCGGGCACCACCTTCACGTCGATGAACTCGCGGCTGGTGATTTCGATCAGGTCGAGCAGCTTGGAATGCTCTTCGAGCGGCAGCGCCACGTAGAGGTGATCCACGCGTTCGCGCTGGGCGATCTCGGCGACCTCGGCCAGCGGGCCGAGCAGCGGAAGCCCGCGATAGCCGATATGGTCGCCGCCGGCGCGATCGTCGACGAACCCGACCACCTGGTAGCCGAGCTCACGGTGCTGCAGCATCCGGTCGGCGACCATGCGCCCCAGGTCGCCAGCCCCCGCGATGAGGATGCGCTTGAGACCGATACCGGCGCGGAAGCGGCGCTCGAGCAGTTCGCGAATCGTCTCGCGCGACAGGTAGGTGAGGACGACGTTGAAGCCGAGGAAGAGCAGCCACACCAGCTGCGAGACCTCGAAGGCGCCGCGCGCCTTGGCCTCTTCGGAGAGGTAGTAGGCCTGGACGTACAGGGTGCAGACCACACCGAAGACCACGGCGAGGACGCTGCCCACGAGGACGGCGAAGAAGTCGTCGATGCGGGAGCGGCCACGCCGCAGCCGGTAGACGCCCTGCAGCTGGAAGGCGAGCGGCGTGAGCACGGCCACGAACGGCATGACCGCCAGGTATTGCTCGATGGGCGGATAGCCCTTCGTCACCGGCACCAGCCCGCTCTCGAAGCGCACCAGGTACGCGAGGAGGAAGGCCCAGGCGGCGAGCAGGCCGTCGGTCAGCACGTAGAAGCCGATGAGCAGCCGGTTGTAGCGCTTCACCATGGGCTGCTCACCAGGTCGTGCCCGCCGGCGCGGCGACCGTGTCGTCGACCACGGCCTCGAACTCCCGGACGAACCGGTCGAGCGAGAACCGCTCGGCGTGCGTCCGGATGCGCCGGCCGTCGAAGGTCATCCGCTGCGCATCGCGCAACGCCGCCGCGAACGACGCCACCGAGCCGTCGGGGGCTGACAGGGCGCCGGTCTCACCGTGCACCACCGTCTCGAGGGCCCCGCCGCGCCCGAGCGCGACGACCGGGCGTCCGCAGGCCTGCGCCTCGAGCGGCACGATGCCGAAGTCTTCCTCGCCGGGGAGCAGCACCGCCAGGGCACGGCGGTACTCGTCGCGAATCTGCTCGTCGGTCTGCCAGCCGAGGAACTCGACGTTCGGGCCCGCGGCGCGCTCGAGCGTCTCACGCTCGGGGCCGTCACCCACGATGCGCAGGCGCGCGCCGAGGCGCGTGCAAGCGGCGATGGCCAGGTCGATCCGTTTGTAGGGCACCAGCGCGGACACGATGAGGAAGTGGCTGCCGGCCGGAACGTCGGCGGGGTGGAAGAAGACCGTGTCGACAGGCGGATACACGATCGTCGCGTCGCGATTATAGTATCGCCGGATCCGCTGCGCAACGTGGTCGGAGATGGCCACGAAGCGGTGCACGCGCCCGGCCGTGGCTGCGTCCCACCGCGCCATCCGCCGCATGATCGGCTCGTAGATCAGCCGGCTCTTCAGCGCCCCCACCTTCGCGGGTCCGAAGTAGGCATCGAACTGGTCCCAGGCGTACCGCATCGGCGAGAAGCAGTAGCAGAGATGCCGCGCGCCCGGGCGTACCTGGATCGACTTGACCGCGCAGTGGCTCGTGCTGATCAGCAGATCGTACGGGGAGGCGTCGAGCCGGTTGACCGCGAGCGGAAAGAGCGGCAGGTAACTGCGGTAGCGCGTCGCCGCGGCCGGCAGGTGCTGGACGAGCGAGGTCTGGATGGGATGCCGTTCGATTCGGTTCGAGACGCTGCCGGGCACGTGCAGCAAGGTCAGGATGTCGGCGTCCGGGTAGCGGTCGCAGAGTACCTCGAGCACCTTCTCGCCGCCGCGCATGCCGGTCAGCCAGTCGTGCGCCAGCGCGACGCGACTCACGCGCCGACCACCTGGCGGTAGATCTCGAACGTGCGCCCGACCGAGCGGTCCCACGAGAAGTCGCGGGCCCGCACCGGGCCGCGCGCCCGCAGATCGGCCGCGA
>CANIAI010000264.1 GCA_947465275.1 Acidobacteriota bacterium
AGGTCGCCACCAGCCCGATCAGCGGCGTCACCAGCAGCACGTCGGGCCGCTGCTGGTCGAGAAAGCGTTCAATCTTCGGGCTCGGGGGAAAGGCGCGGTCGACGTCGTCGAGCAGCCGCAGCATGCGACGCCGCATGTCCGGAGACGAGCCGACCCGCGAGCCCGCCAGCGACACGATCAGGCTCGACGTCCGCACCTCGGCGCGCTGCCGCAGGGCCGGCGTCGACGCGTAGGCGGGCTCCAGGTAGCGCAGGAAGTCGATGCCGAGGCGCACCTTCGACGTGAGGAACAGCTCTTCCTTCTCACGTCGCGGCGAGGGACCGTGGGTGACGTGGGTGGACGCGGCGGCGAGTCGCTCGACGATCGTCTGTCCGCCGATGGCCGACTCATGACGCTCGGCGCCCAGGTAGACGTCGTGACCCCGATGCGCGAGTTCCTCGACCAGCGGCTCGAGGTTCCGGTAGTAGCCGTAGTGCAGCGCGCTGATGACGACCTTCATGGGATGCGTGGTCCTCGCGACCCGCGAAGGCCGGCCCGGTGCGTGAGTATCGCCGCCTGATAGACGGCACGCCGCCCCAGCCTCCGCAGCCGACCCCGGAGCGCACGCGCGCCGACCAGCGTGTAATAGACGGCGTGGTGCACGCCCTTCCGTGCGACCTTCTTCACCCAGTGCAGGTTGTCGACGCCGCGGCCGGCGCTCTTCGACACGGCCGTCTTCCGCCACGCGCGCCACGCCGACGACAGCGGGTAGAGCAGCACCATGCTCGCCAGCGTCAGCGTCCCGAGTCTCACCGGGGGCGCCGGCGTGCGGTACTCGCGCCAGACCGACCGCGCGTGCTGGAACGCGGGCGGCATCCAGAAGCCGGCCGGTGGCGCATCCGCGAACAGCGTGTGCCGCTGTCGCGCGATGCTGGCGATACCGGCCTGACGCCGGAACCAGAGCGGCGTCTCCACCTGGCGGATGGTCCCCTGCAGGCAGAGTTCCGCGACCAGCAGCCGGTCGGGGTTGAGCACGGGGCGGAAGATGCCCGCTTTCAGGAGGGCGGCCGTCCGGATGAGCCCGTAGACCATGTCACCCGAGCCGGTCCCGGACCAGCAGAACCGTCGCCATCGCTCCGCCGGGTCGGAGACCCCGGCCGTGTCGAACACGCGGGGCTCCTTGTCACCCAGTTCCCCCGCGTCGTCGATGCGCAGGGTGGCCGGATACACGAGCACGGCGGCCGGATCGGTGTCGAGCACCGGGATGAGCATGTCGAGCCAGCGCGGAGCCCATCGATCGTGATCGCTGGCCCATGCGAAGTAGGGGGCGGACGGATACTCACGGGCCGCCGTGGCGGCCACCTCGTGCCACGTCGCAATCATCCCCTGCCGCGTCTCGCGACGGATGTAGCGAACCCGCGGGTCAGCGTCGGCGATCGCCCGGGCGACCTGCGGCGTGTCGTCGGTCGACCCGTCGTCGAGCATGAGCAGGACGAAGTCCCGGCGGTGCTGGTCGAGGATCGACGCGGCGGCCTCGGGCAGGTGACGCGCGTTGTTGTGCAACGTCATCCCGAACACGACGCGCGGCGCCGCCACCGGTGCGAGGCTCACGGGTGGCGGGCTCCCACCAGCGACTTGACGCTCCCCTTGACGCGCGCGATCTGCTTCCGCAGGCTGAAGGCGCGCAGACGCTTCGACCGCGCCTTTGCCTGGCGCTCCTGCTCCCGCCGGCGGGCCGCCTCTGCTTTCTGCACGGCCTTTCGCTCACGATACGCCGCACGGGCGGCCTCGATCTGTTCCTTCGTCTGTGCCCGCGCCCCCTCGGACGCGGCACGGGACTGGTCGATGGCGTCCATCATCAGCGCACGGCCGAGCCCGTGCTGGCTGCGCACGGCCAGCCACTCGATGACACGGGTAGCCGCGTGAGGCCTGGCGAACTCCGGATCCGGCGCCTGATGCCCGATGGCCGCAACCGACTCGACGGCGTCAACGAACGCAGGGGTCGCCGCCTGGTCGAGCCCGTTCGGCCGGATGAATTCCGAGAGGAAGCGGCGATTCCGTTCGTCACGCGCGCCGCGGCCGCGCATCGCCTCGGCCAGCTGCGCGAGGTGCGCCGGCACGTCCGGTGCGGTGTGCAGCAGGCCGCCGCCCACCGTCAGCAGGTAACGGAAGTGCGCCATACCGTCCTGGTGCATCCGGTACGCCGGCAGCAGGAGCGTGAGGACCGGACGTCCGACGATGGCTGCCTCGAGGAACACACTCGTACAGAGCCCGACGACGGCATCGCTGTAGTACAGCGACTCGAAGTAGTCGGCCTTCGCCTCGCCGTCGATGGGGGTCCGCCCGTGCACGACGACGTGCGGGCAGTCACCGAGGTTCACCCCCTGCCACTCGCGCATCCGCTCCGGGTGTGGACGCACCAGCACCGAGGCCTCGCGAAGGTCCGGATCTCCGCTGTCGCGGAGCGCGCGAATCCAGTCGCGGACGAAGATCGGCTCCACCGGGTCAGGCACGGGACTCATCGCCGAGCAGACATACAGCACAAGGCGCCGCGTCGGGTCGAGGCCCAGCGCACGACAGAACTCCTCGCGCGTGCGCCCCGGTCGCCGCTCGAACCACTGGTCGTAGCACTGGGCGCCGGTGACGACGACCCGCCCGCCAGGCAGCCCGTGCAGCTCCGTCGCCTCGCTACGCTGCACCTCGTTCCAGACCAGCGTCCGGTCGGGCGGCACGTGCAGCAGCGCCTTGCTCGAGAGGTGGTCCCAGCTGAGGATGCACGCGGCCGTCGGGATGCCGAGCGCCCGCGCCGCCTTCAGCTGCTCCATCTGGAACGAGCGCGAGAAGGTGAGGGAGGTCAGCAGCACGACGTCCGGATTCCGCTCCGCGAGGAACGTCTCGATCTCGTGGCTGCGCGGCATCCGCCGCTCGAGCCAGCGCAACAGGCGGGAGACGGCGCGGTGCCCGATGATGACGGCGCCGACGCCTTCGGTGGCCCAGCGGACGATACGCGCGGCGCGCTCCACGTTCCGCAGCCGGAGCTTCGGCATCCCGGCGTAGCGCGGATCGAGAAAGCGGACGTAGTCCAGCGCGTAGCGGACCTTCTGCGCGAACGGGAACCAGGGCTCAGACGCCGGCGACGGTGCCCATCCCCAGGTGACCGACGGATACTCGGCCGCGAGACGTTCGACGAGCGCCTGGCCTCCAAATGTCTCAGGCTCGTCGGCGATCAGGTGCACGTGATGACCACGCGCGGCCAGTCCACGGACCACGGACTCGTAGTTCCGGAAGTTGGCGAAGTGGAGCGCGGAGAAGAGCACGTTCACTTGCGCGCGATCACCCGGAGGTTCTTGCCGTACGCACCGGCGTTGATCATGAACTGCAGGACATCGGCGATCTCCGCGATGCCGCCGTCACCCTTCCCCAGCACCTCCTGGCGATACCAGAGGTAGTCCTGCACGTCGAGCCCCTCGGTGACCACGAGCTCGGGCGTCAGTCCCTGGCGGCGGACGAGGTGTGCAATCGTCGCCGGCGTGTAGTAGTTGAGGTGATGGGTCGGCCAGATGAAGTGCGCCTCCCTCCCCATCAGCAGTCGTGACGCCGAGTCGTAATTCGGGACATACAGGAACACGATACCGCCGGGCCGCAGGAGGTCGATGACCGTCTTCAGCGTGCGCACCGGATCGATCAGGTGCTCGAGCACGTCGAACAGCGACACCGCGTCGAACGACGCGGGCTGCAGGCCCGAGTCTTCGAGCGCCGCGGTCCTGAGGTCGAGCCCCCGGCCTCGGCCGAACTCCACGGCCGAGGGGTTCAGGTCGATCCCGGTGGCGTCCCACCCGTGTGCCTTCGCGGCCTCGACCACGAAACCGGTGCTGCAGCCCACGTCGAGATAGCGCGGCACCCGGGCGTCCGTACGCAGCAGCGGCGCCATGAGGCCGACGCGCTCCTCGCCAAATCGCTGCACCCGGTACTCATGGCTCCGGATGCCGAGGTCGCGCACGATGTCCTGGTACTCCTGCGACGCGTACACCTCACGGTAGTGGTCTTCGTCGAACGTCGGGCTGACGTAGACCAGGTCGCACGCCGCACACCGGACCACCACCATGTGGTCTTTCTCGAGCTCCGGAACCGGCGTGTCGGCGCCGCACGTCGGGCACGGACGGGATCGCAG
>CANIAI010000265.1 GCA_947465275.1 Acidobacteriota bacterium
CACGATGTGCTTGACCATGACGGGATCCTAACCTCTACTGGCGGCCCTACTGTCCCGCCCGGGCCGCGGCGGCCCGCTTCTGCAGCACCTGCAGCGCCAGCCGTGTCTCGCGGACGAGCAGCTGGCAGCCGTGAATCAGGGCGGCGACGCCGCCCGCACCCGCCACGATGGCGGCCCCCTCGAACACGCTGACCAGACGGGGGGCGCCCTCGGCCCCCACCACCGTCGCGCCGATGAGCGAGGTCAGCGCCGCCAGGGCGAACCCGGCAAGCCCCAGGTAGAGGCTGCGGAGCACCCGCACGAGCATCTGCGCGCGGGCCTCCGTGAGCGAGAGGTCCTCGAGCAGGCGCTCGCGGAGTGCCCCGGGCGCCGCGGCCTCGATCTGCCGCGACAGGTCGCGCGCGCGGTCGACGGCGCGGGCGAGGCGGTTGCTCGTGCTCATCGCCAGCACCGACGACGCGTTGGTCAGGATGGCGGGCGCGACGATGAGCGACAGCGCGGCGAACGGGTTCGGATTCATCGTCGGGCGACCTGGCGGGGGCTACTTCAGCGGCGAATAGTCGGTGGCGTCGGCGAACACCGATTCCACCTTGCTGACGATCGGGCCGTTCTTCTGGGAGTCGGCGGCGACTTTCTGCCACTCGGGGTCGGCGCGGAAGTCGTCCCAGTTCTTCTTCGCCGCCTCGCGGCTCTCGTGCGAGATGACGTAGACCAGCGTGTTGCCCGACAGCGGCGCGTCCTGCGGCGCGAAGTAGGCCACGCTCGTCATGCCGTGCTTCGCGAAGATCCGCATGGTGTGGTTGCGGAAGCGGGCGTGCAGGTCGGCCAGCTTCCCGTCGGGAGCGGTGTAGGTGCGAATCTCGAACACGCGGCCCTTCCCCTGCGCCTGCGCCTGGGCGGCCTGCAGCCGCGCCTCGGGCACCACGAGTGCGCGGGCCGCGAAGCCGGCCGCGAACACCACCACCATCAGCACCAGCATCCGCGCGCGTCGCATCATGTCGTCTCTCCTCGAAGGGGAACGGCGGACGCCGTCCGCAGGGAATGATACAGGCGTGCGGCGCATCGCGTCGGCTGCGCCCTACAGCGGCAGCGACGCGTCTTCCCCGGTCGTGCCGACCGGGACGTGCATCGGCAGCCAGAGCTCGAAGGTGGCGCCGGCCCCCGGACCGGCGCTCGAGGCGTTGATGCCGCCGCCGTGCAGCTCGACGATGCGCCGGGCAATCGCCAGCCCCAGGCCCAGCCCACCGGCACTGCCCCCTTCTCCCTGCAGGAACGGCTCGAAGATCTCGCGCAGGAGCGGCTCGGGGATACCGATGCCGGTGTCGCGCACCCGGATGGTGACCCGCTCGTCGGCCCCGGCGAGTTCCACCGTCACCTCTCCACCCCCGGGCGTGAACTTGATGGCGTTCGAGAGGACGTTCCAGAGCGCCTGCTGCAGTCGGCTCGTGTCGAGCGTCACCGGCGGCACCGATCCGAGCTGCGCGATCAGGCGCACCCCCTTGCCATCGGCGGACGGCAGCACGGTGTCGACCGCCTCCTCGATCACCTCCGCCAGGTCGGTCGGCTCCGGGTTGAGCACGAGCTTGCCGCTGACGATGCGCGACACGTCGAGCACGTCATTGACGATCTGCGAGAGCACCGAGGCGTTGCGCTCGATGATGCGCAGGGCGCGCTCGCGCCGATCCGCCGGCACCGATTCAGTGCGGAGCATGCGGCTGTAGCCGAGGATCGCGTTGAGCGGCGTGCGGAGCTCGTGCGACAACGTGGCGAGGAACCGGTCCTTCACCGCATTGGCGAGGCGCGCCTCCTCGCGGGCGGTCCGCTCGTGCTCGTACAGCTCGGCGCTCGTCAGCCCCACCGAGGCGAGGTTGCCGAGCGCGAACGCCGCCTGCAGCTCGGGTTCGGTGAACGTGCGGGGCGCGCGGTAGTAGAAGACGAGGGTGCCGGAGACGCGCTCGAGAATCCGGAGCGGCACGATGACCAGCGACCCGATCCCCTCCTCGCGGTACGCCTCGATGCGGTTGGCCAGTGCCGGCTGCGCGGCGACGTCCTCGATCACCACCGGCTCGTCGAGGAGCGCGATGGCGTCCGGGGTCTCTTCGACCCCCTCGACCGTGGAGAGGAAGCGGGTCGAGAGGCCGGCCGCGCGCACCGAGCGCCAGCGCCCCTCGTCGTCGCGGCGCCAGATCGCATAGGCGTCGGCGGTCACCAGTTCCCGGGCAAGCCCCAGCGTCGCCGACAGCGCCAGCCGCACGTTCAGCGTGCCGACCAGCGACCGCGACGCACCGAGCAGCGCGAGCAGCCGGCGCTGCAGCTCGGCCCCGTCGGCCTCGGCACGCGCGAGACGGGCCTCCTGCCACTTCTGGGCGCTGATGTCGCGCGCGATCTTCGAGGCGCCGATGACCGTGCCCGATGCGTCGCGGATCGGCGAGACCGTCAGCGAGATCGGGATGCAGGTGCCGTCCTTGCGCCGGCGGACGGTCTCGAACGGACCCACCGGCTCACCACGGCTGACGCTCGTGAGCACGAGCGTCTCCTCGGCCCACCGCTCCTCGGGGATGATGCGGCGAATCGACTGGCCGACCATCTCGGCCGCCGAGTAGCCGAACACCCGCTCGGCGGCCGCGTTCCACGAGAGCACGCGGCCCGACAGGTCCTTGCTGACGATCGCGTCGTCGGACGACGCGATGATGGCGGCGAGGTGGTGGGCCGCGGCGTCGGCGGGGTATTCCATCGGCTGGGACGATTCTAACGGCCGACCCCACTGCCGAGTTTGCGGCGATCCGCGGCCGCGCGGCCGAGCTACGACGACGCTACAACCCTGGCGGCAACGCCACCTGGGCATCGGCGCCGACCACGGTCGTCCACTCGCGCACGCGCCAGCGCGTGACGAGCCCGTTCGTCACGTACGGATCGGCGGCGGCGAACGCCTCGGCCGCGGCCGGCGAGTCGCCGGTGAACAGGAACACCGATCCGTCCACCGGGTTGGCCAGGGCGCCGGCCAGCACGAGTTCCCCCCGTGACACGGCGGCGCGGGCGGCCGCGAGGTGGGCAGAGCGGAGCGGGCCCCGCCGCTCGGCGTAGTCAGGAACGGCGTCGTAGATGAGCAGGTAGTGCATGCCGCATCGTACCCCGTCCGTGCGATGCGGTAAGCTTCCCCGCTCAGGCCTGATTCAGCCCTGATTGAAGGAGTGGTTCGCATGAGACTGACGTCGATCGTGGGTGCGGCGGCTGCCGCCGGTGTCCTCGTTCTTGCCCCGTCCGGGGCGCGCGCCCAGGCGCCGGCCCCTGCTGGCCAGGGCGGCCAGCCGCAGCAGGAGGTGAAGGTCACCACGACGAAGCTGGGCGGCAACGTCTACGCGGTGGACGGCCAGGGTGGTCGCATCGAGGCGCTGGTCGGCCCCGACGGCGTGCTGCTCGTCGACACGCAGTTCCCGCAGGTGAGCGACAAGATCGTGGCCGCCCTGAAGGGCATCTCGGACGGCCGGGTGCGGATCGTCGTGAACACGCACGTCCACGGTGACCACACGGGCGGCAACGAGAACTTCGGGAAGCTCGGCGCGGTGATCATGGCGCGCCCGAACCTGCGCAAGCGGCTGCTGAACCCGAATCCGGGCGCCAACGGCCAGCCGACGCCGCCGACCGCCGCCGTGGGGCTGCCGGTCGTCACCTACGACCAGCCGATGACGCTGCAGCTGAACGGCGAGGAGGTGCGCATCCTGCCGCTCGCCCCCTCGCACACCGACGGTGACACGGCGGTCTACTTCGTGAACGCCGACGTGCTCGCCACGGGCGACGTGTTCCGCGCGGTCGGGTATCCGAACATCGACCGCGCCAACGGCGGCACGCTGGCTGGCCTGCTGCAGTCGCTCAACACATTCATCGACGTCTCGGGACCGAACACGAAGGTGTCACCCGGACACGGCGACGTGACGAACGAGGCGGCCGTCGTCGCCCACCGCGACATGGTCATCGCCGTGCGCGATCGCGTGCAGAAGCAGATCACCGAGGGGAAGACCGTGGAGCAGGTGGTCGCCTCGAAGCCGACCGCCGACTTCGATGCCCGCGTCGGCAATGCGATGGCGAGCGCCGACCGGTTCGTGCAGCAGGTCTACGCCGAACTGCGCGGCGGACGCTAGGATCTCG
>CANIAI010000266.1 GCA_947465275.1 Acidobacteriota bacterium
GCCGCCTTTGTACACCGGGAACGCCCGTCGGCGGCACTTCCCTCCTATAATCCCGCCTCATGACACGTGGACGTCTGCACCTGTTCGGCGCGGCCCTGGGCGCGCTGCTGCTCTCATCCTTCGGCACGCCGGTCCTCGGGCAGGGAGCCCCGCCTGTCGGCCAGGCGCTGCCGGCTCCCGCGGCCCCCGGCGTGGTCCGCGGCCTCTTCAACTGGATTCACACGACGGCCGACTCGGAGAAGGCGTTCCCCTTCTATCGGGACGTGCTCGGGGTCACCATCGCCGCCTCGCCGTTCGGTGGTCGTGGCGGCGCCGCCGAGAACGCCGGCGACCGCGCCGCCGTGGCGCAGCGCATCATGCCGGTCTCGACCGCGGCGCCAGACCCGCTCATCTGGGACCTGACCAACACCAAGGGGTCGCGCTTCCGGAACGTCTTCGCGCACGCGCCGAACACCCCGTACGGCCTGGAACTGTCCGAGTTCTTCGACATCGACCGCAGCAGCCGCCAGGCGAGCCCGTGGGACCCCGGCGCGTCGACGCTCGTGTTCGCAGTGCGCAGCCTCGACCGCGCGCTCGACGCCGCGAAGGCGGCCGGCGCGCCGATCGTGACGCTCGGCGGCGCCCCCGTGCAGACGCCGGCAGGCCGTGCCGTGGTCGTGCGCGACCCTGACGGCTACCTCATCGAGCTCGTGCAGGCGAGCGCGGCCGAGATCGCCGCGGCCCCGGGCACCGACCAGGTGGTCCGCACGTCGATCGGCCTCACGGTCGCGAACACGGCCCGCGCCCTCGCCTACTACCGCGACCTGCTCGGCTTCGACGTGCGCGGCACGCGTGACGCGAGCGAGGGCGAACGGCGCGTGCAGGGGCTCGCGAGCGGCACGCTGACGCAGACGACGCTGGTGCTGCCGGGTACCGCGATCGTGGTCCGCCTGTCGGAATACGCGGTGCCGGCCGGCACCAGGCCCGCGCCGCAGCCGTTCGCCTGGCGCATCCAGGACGTCGGCGCGCCGCAGTTCCAGCTCGAGGTGCGCGACCTGGACGCACTCATCGCGCGCACGCAGCAGGCGGGCTATCGCTTCCTGAGCATCGGCGCGAAGCCGATTCAGCGCGCCTTCGGCCGCTTCGTCTTCGCCATCGATCCCGACGGGGTCCTGGTGGAATACGTCGAGCGGTCGGCGCGGTGATCGACTTCATCGCGACGAGTCCCGAGGGTGAGGCGATCCTCATCCTCGTGGACGACCAGCCGTGGGACGGCAGCACCGACCGGGTGCTCGCCCTGCAGGACCGGCTGAACGGCGCGACCGCCTACCTGCTCGACGGCGGCTTCGCGGCCGACCATCCGGATCTCGCGACGGCGAGCGCGCGCATCGAGCTGCGCTGCGTGCACCCGCCAGACGCGGTCGCCACCCACTTCCTCACCGCCTTCCGCGCGGTGCTCGACGACCGCGGCGTGCCGTTCAGCGTGAAACAGATTCGCCGGCCGGTGCACTAGCGCCGGCGACCCCGCTCGCGTTCTACAGCTTCCCGCCGTTGTCGACGATGCGGCCGGCCACGTAGTTGGTGACCTTCGCGTCGGAATGGAGCTTACGCAGGTACGCCTCGCGCAGCACCTGTTCCTTGCGGGTCTTGAGCGCGCTGGTGATCTGCTCCTTCGTGCCGGGCGTCGACAGATCGCGCTGGCCAGCGGCTTCCTTGCTCACGAGCAGGATGATCCGGAACATCGACCCGTCGTTCACGAGCCGCGCCTTTCCCTGCTCCATACCGAGCACCGTGGTGCGCAGCACGGCCGGTGCCCGCTGGAAGGCCGACACCGGCACCAGCCCCATGTCGCCGCCACGCGGTGCGGTGTCGGGATCTTCCGAGTACTGCCGCGCGAGCTCCACGAACGAGGCGCCGTTCTGCAGTTGCTGCATCAGCGACTGCGCCTTCGACAGGGCGATCTGCGGCGTGGTCGCGTCGTCACCGCTGGTGTTGGACACCTGCGCGTCCTGGGTCGGCGTCACCACGATCTGCGCCAGGTGCAGCGCGTCTTCCGGCACGTTGAACTGCGCCTTGTTGGCGTTGAAGAAGTCGGTGACCTCCTGGTCGGAGACGGCCACCTTCTGCGTGATCTCCTTGTCGAGCACCTTCTCGGCGAGGAGGGACCGGCGCAGGCTCTCGCGCATGTCGGTCTCGGTGAGGTTCCGCGCCTGGAGCTGCTGGCGGAACGCGTCATCCGCGACCCCCTTCTTGGCCTCGGTGTAGGCCTTGTCCAGGTCGGCGTCGGGCACCGTGAGCTGCAGCGCCGGCGCCCGCGCCAGGATCAGCTCCTGCGTAATCAGGTCGTCGAGCACGCTGAGCTTCGTGAGCAGCGTCTCATCGGCCGACAGCGTCGTCTCGGTATCGCGGTTGCGATCGTAGGCCTTGTCGACGTCGCCCTTCGTGATCGCCTTCGTGTCGATCATCGCCCAGGTGTCGGCGGTCACGGCGGGCGCGGCAGGCCCCGCGTTGCAGGAGGTGAACAGGCTGGCCGCGACGAGCGTGGCGGCGGCGAACGAACTCTGGCGCACGGGGCGCGAACGGACGGACTGTGACATGGGCTCCTCTGAGACTCTGTGCGCGACGCGCTCAGCGACGGGCGGCACGGGTCTCTTCACGGTATATGGCCTCGATGAACTGCGCGGTGGTCCAGGGGCCGGCACTGGCGCCGTAGATGCCGTCGTAGTCCTTCGTGACGCCGGCCGCGCGCACCTGCTCGAGGCTGCGCCCCTGCTTCACCAGCAGGCGGATGCGATCGCGCACGATGGTC
Organism: Acidobacteriota bacterium; assembly: GCA_947465275.1. GTDB lineage: Bacteria > Acidobacteriota > Vicinamibacteria > Vicinamibacterales > UBA2999 > JBEBGV01. Next base: position 2,789 of record CANIAI010000266.1, read on the forward strand.
GCCATGTCGCGATACTCGACGACGTCGGACTGGTTCGAGATGCGGCCGTGCCCCGGCACGATGCGGGTGCCGCCGATCTGGTTGAACGAGGGGACCGCGATCGTGATGATGCGATTCAGCGCGTCGATGATGCCGGAGAGCGAGCCGCCGGCCGCCGGATCGACACGCGGATACCCCGTGGTGTCATAGGCATCACCGGCCGCGATGACGTCAGACCCGCGGAAGAAGACCAGCACGTCGCCGTCGGTGTGCGACGCCGGCAGGTGGTGAATCTCGACCGGCTCGCCGTTGGCGAACACCTTCTTCAGCGGCCCGAAGAAGGTGTCGAACGGCCAGAGCTTCTGCGGGAGCGCCGCCGGACCCTCGACCCTGCTCAGGGCCAGCGCCGCGCGCTCGTGCCCGACCAGCATCGCGCCGGGGATGGTCACGGCGCCGCTGTTCTGCGCGCGGTAGAGCGGCTCGCCCGCCTTCGAGACGGCGTCGTTGCCGCCGAGGTGATCGCCGTCGGTCGTGGTGCTGACGATCATCCGAATCGGCTTCGGTGACAGCCGCCGGACTTCCGCGAGCACCTTCCCGGCGAACGGCTCGAGCCCGGCGTCGACCAGCACGACGCCGTCATCGCCCACCTGCACGACGATGTTGCCGCCCGCGCCGCCGATCATCGAGACGCGGCCCTGCACCGGCAGCGTCTCGAGCGTATCGGTCGCCGCGTTGGGTGCCGGATACGCCGGCCGCTGGGCACGCAGCGTCGCGGTGCCGGTCAGGACGGTGCCGACGGTCGCCGCGAGCAGCGCCAGGCTGACGGAGGCGCGGCGCCTCACTTCGCCCCCTGCTCTGCTGGCTGCGCAGGCTTCGCCGCGGGCGTCTGCCCCTGCGCGCGCCACTGGGCAATCAGCGCCTGGTACTCGGGATACATCGAGAGGCGCCCGCCACGGGTCGCCTCGAACGGCAGCCCGACCTGCTCGGCGTAGCGGCGCGGCTCGGTGCCGAGCGGGTAGTGCGGCACCCACCCGATCGCGGTGTCACCCTCTTCCACCGGTTCGAAGGCGAGCGGCGGCGGCGCGCCGGCCGACTGCTGCGCCGTCTTCGACAGGTCCCACGACTGGGTCCGCACCATCGGCTCCTCGAGGTAGATCGGATCATCCACCCAGCTCAGGTGCACGAGCCGGTTCCCGTGACGCCGGTACATCTCGGTCATCCGGGCATACGGGCTCGTCGCCGACCCGTTCCGCTGGATGGTGCCCATCTTGATGTGGGTGGTGGTGACGATCAGGGCGCCGCCCTCCCACCGGCCCGTCGAGAAGCCAGCCCAGGTGTGCTCGGCGAAACGCGCCGACGGGTGTGGACGC
>CANIAI010000267.1 GCA_947465275.1 Acidobacteriota bacterium
CTGCTACGGCATGCAGCTGATGACCCACGTCCTCGGGGGGGAAGTCCGCCGCTCCGGGCAGCGGGAGTTCGGGCATGCGCAGGTGACCGTCAGCCAGGGGGCCGCCGTCCCGGCGCTCTTCGCCGACGTCCCGGGCGACTTGCGGGTCTGGGCCAGCCACGGGGATGACGTCGCCGGCGTGCCGCCCGGATTCACCGTCGCGGCGACGAGCGCGACCGCACCCATTGTCGCCATGGAATCGTCGGCACGGCAGCTCTACGCGCTGTTGTTCCATCCCGAGGTGGCCCACACCGATTTCGGCGCGGAGATCCTCCGCAACTTCGCGTTCGGCGTCTGCGGCTGCACCGGCGACTGGACGATCGCGTCCTTCATCGAGGAGGCGACCGACCGCATCCGGCGCCAGGTCGGCGACGGCAAGGTTGTCTGCGGCCTGTCCGGCGGGGTCGACTCGACCGTGGCGGCGATGCTGCTGCACCGTGCGATTGGCGACCGCCTGACGTGCATCTTCGTTGACAACGGGTTGCTGCGGCACGAAGAGGCGGCGCAGATCCGCAAGCGGTTCACCGAGCGCCTGCAACTGCCGCTCGACTTCGTCGACGCGGCCGACCTCTTCGTCGATCGCCTGGCGGGGGTGACCGACCCCGAGCGCAAGCGGAAGATCATCGGAGCGACCTTCATCGACGTCTTCGAGCGGCGGGCGAACGAGCTCGGCGATTTCCAGTTCCTCGGGCAGGGCACCTTGTACCCGGACGTGATCGAGTCCGCATCGGTGCTCGGGCCGGCAGTCGTGATCAAGAGCCACCACAACGTGGGCGGACTCCCGGACCGGATGAAGTTCGCGCTCGTGGAACCGCTGCGCGACCTGTTCAAGGACGAGGTGCGGCGCGTCGGGTACGATCTCGGGCTCGACCGCGAGTTCGTCGTGCGCCAGCCGTTTCCGGGGCCCGGGCTCGCGGTTCGCGTGGTGGGCGAGATCACGCGCGACCGTCTCGCCATGCTGCGCCTGGCCGATCGCGTGGTCGCCGAGGAAGTGCGCCGCGCCGGCTGGTACGAGCGGCTCTGGCAGAGCTTCGCCGTGCTGCTGCCGGTGCAGAGCGTCGGCGTGATGGGCGACGCGCGCACCTACGAGTACACCGTCGCCATCCGCGCGGTGGAGAGCCTCGATGGGATGACGGCGGACTGGGCGCGCCTGCCGCACGACCTCCTGGCCGCGATCTCCTCCCGCATCGTCAACGAGGTGCGCGGGATCAACCGCGTCGTGTACGACATCAGCTCGAAGCCGCCTTCCACGATCGAGTGGGAGTAGCCGGCCACGTCGCTGCAGCCAGAGGCACCTGCTCGTGAGCGCTGAGTTCGTCCACCTCCACCTGCACACGGAGTTCTCGCTCCTCGACGGCGCCTGTCGCGTGGACGAGCTGCTCGACGAGGCCGTGCGCCTCAAGATGCCGGCGCTGGCGGTGACCGAGCACGGCAACCTGTTCTCGTCGGTGGTGTTTCACGACCACGCGAAGGACCGTGGACTCAAGCCCATCCTCGGGTGCGAGGTGTACGTCGCGCAGGGCAGCCGCCACGAGAAGAGCGGTCCGCAGACCGAGACCAACCACCTGGTGCTCCTCGCCGAGACCGACGAGGGCTACAAGAACCTGATCAAGCTGGTGTCTGCCGGCTACACCGAGGGGTTCTACTACCGACCGCGCATCGATCGGGAACTGCTCGCCGAACATGCGGCGGGCCTGATCGGGCTCAGCAGCTGCCTCAAGGGCGAGGTGGCGAGCGCGCTCAGGGTCGAACAGGCGCGCCCCGCGCTCGAGGCGGCGGCGCGGCTGCGTGACATCCTCGGACAGAACAACTTCTTCCTCGAAATGCAGTACCAGGGCATCGAGGAGCAGAAGATCGTCAATCGCGGGATCCTCCCGCTCGCGCGTGAGCTCGAGTTGCCGCTCGTGGCCACCAACGACGTCCACTACCTCCGCCAGGGCGACCACCAGCCGCACGACATCCTGCTCTGCATCGGCACCGGCAAGACCGTCCAGGACGAGAAGCGCCTCCGCTACACCGGCGATCAGTTCTTCCTCAAGACCGCCGAGCAGATGGGGGTCGTCTTCAAGGACCACCTCCAGGCGCTGAAGAACACGCTCCTCATCGCCGAGCGGTGCAACGTCACGATCCCGAAGGGCCAGAACCACCTGCCCTCGTTCGGCGTGCCCGAGGGGATGACGCTCGATCAGTACTTCGAGCAGGTGGCCCGCGAGGGGTACGCGCAGCGGATGCCCCGCCTGAAGCAGCTGCAGGCCGCCGGAACCCTGCGTCATTCCATCGAGGAGTACGAGACGCGTCTCGACTACGAGATCGCGATGATCAAGAAGATGGGGTACACGGGCTACTTCCTCATCGTCTGGGACTTCATCCGGTACGCCCGTGAGGAAGGTATCCCCGTCGGCCCTGGCCGCGGCTCCGCGGCCGGCTCGCTGGTGGCGTGGTGCATGCGCATCACCGACGTCGACCCGATCGACTACGACCTGCTGTTTGAGCGGTTCCTGAACCCCGAGCGCGTCTCACTGCCCGATATCGACGTCGACTTCTGCGAGCGCCGCCGCAGCGAGGTGATCGACTACGTGACGCGGAAGTACGGCCGCGAGAACGTGTCGCAGATCATCACGTTCGGGACCATGAAGGCGAAGGCCGTGGTGCGCGACGTCGGCCGCGCGCTCAACCTGCCGATCTCCGAGGTCAACAGCATCGCGAAGCAGATCCCGCCCGCGCTCGACATGACGCTCGACAAGGCGCTGGCCGAGAACCCTGTCCTGAAGGACATGGCGGCGAAGGATCCGCGCGTGCAGGAGGTGCTCGACATCGGGCGCCGCCTCGAGGGGATGTCGCGTCACGCCTCGGTGCACGCGGCCGGCGTCGTGATCGCGCCGGGACCGATCACCGACTACGCGCCGCTCTACAAGGGCAAGGACGACATCGTCACCACCCAGTGGAACATGAAGGAGGTCGAGCGTGTCGGCCTCCTGAAGATGGACTTCCTGGGGCTCAGCACGCTCACGCTGATCGACGACGCCCTCAAGGAGATCAAGCGCACGGAAGGGGTCGAGCTCGACATCGACAACGTGCCGCTCGATGACGCGAAGACCTATCGCGTGTTCCAGGAAGGGGCCGCCTTCGGCATCTTCCAGTTCGAGTCGTCGGGCATGCGCGAACTGCTGCGCAAGGCGAAGCCGGAACGTCTCGACGACCTGATCGCGCTGAACGCCCTCTACCGGCCGGGCCCGCTCAAGTCGGGCATGGTCGACGACTACATCGCCCGCAAGCAGGGCACCAAGGAGATCAAGTACGAGCTGAACCAGCTCGAGCCCATCCTGCAGGACACCTACGGAGTCATCGCCTACCAGGAGCAGGTGATGCTGATTGCCCAGGCGCTCGCCGGCTTCAGCCTCGCCCAGGCCGACATGCTCCGGAAGGCGATGGGCAAGAAAGACCCGAAGGTCATGGGCAAGATGCGCGCTGACTTCATGAGCGGCGCCACGGCCAAGGGCATCAACGAGAAGAAGGCCACCAAGATCTTCGACCTGATGGAGTACTTCGCGGGGTACGGCTTCAACAAGTCGCACTCGACCGCCTACGCGTTCCTGGCCTACCAGACCGCGTACCTGAAGGCGAACTACCCGAAGCACTTCGCGGCGGCGCTCTTCACCATCGAGGCCCAGAACACCGAGAAGCTCGCGATGTACCTGCAGGAGGCGCGCGAGCGCGGCGTGAAGGTGCTGCCGCCCGACATCAATCGCAGCGAGCTGAACTTCTCGGTCGACAAGGAGTCGGACGCCGTCCGTTTCGGCCTCACCGCCATCAAGGGGCTCGGCGAGGGGGCCATCGCGGCCATCATCGGCGCGCGGCTGCAACTCGGGGGGCGCATCCCGTCGCTGCATGCGCTCTGCGAAGTGCTCGACATGCGGCTCGCGAACCGGAAGGCATTCGAAGTGCTCGTCAAGTCAGGCGCCTGCGACTCGCTGGCGCCAGACCCCGGCGGCAACCTGCGGAAGCTGCGCGCGCAGCTCTTCGCGGCGATCGAGGGCGCCTGCGAACACGGCAGCCGGCAGCAGCGCAACAAGGATCTCGGGCA
>CANIAI010000268.1 GCA_947465275.1 Acidobacteriota bacterium
AACGCCTCCGGCACCCGGCGGTGTGCCGAGATCGGGGACACCAGCAGGATCAGTCCCGCGGCGACTGTCGCCGAGCGGGGCCGCGCGGCAATCGCGGCGTCGATGTCGGGGCCGCCGTCGGCCACGCTGTCGAGGACCGCCACGGCCCACCCGGGGGCCCCGGGACGTTCCAGCTCTGCGGCGCCGGACGCGGTCGTGACCGTGAATCCCCAGTGCGTGAGCTGCGCGGCGACGCGGTCGCGGACCTCGTGCCGGACCGAGACCACGAGGGCCGGTGCCCCGTCGAACTCGGCGGGGCTGGGGGCGACGCGGCCCGGGAACGCGGGGCTGCCCACCGGCAGGGCGACGGTGAACTGGAAGGTGCTGCCCGCCCCCGGTTCGCTCTCGACCCAGAGGCGTCCCTCCATCATCTCGATCAGTTGCGCGCAGATGGCGAGGCCGAGGCCGGTGCCGCCGAAGCGCCGCGTGGTCGACCCGTCGGCCTGCGTGAACGGATGGAAGATCGACTCGTGCTTCTGCGCCGGAATCCCGATGCCGGTATCGACCACCCGCACGTGCAGCTGCGCGCGCCCCTCGCCGTCGGCCGCGCACGTGGCCACGATGCCGACGCTGCCCTGGTGCGTGAACTTGAGGGCGTTCCCCAGCAGGTTGAGCAGCACCTGCCGCAGGCGCGTCACGTCGCCGACGAGCACGTCCTCGGCGTCGGGTGCCACGTCAATCCAGAGATCGAGTCCGCGGCTCGCGGCCTGGAGGCCCAGCGGGCGCACGGTCTCTTCGATCAGCGTGCGGAGCGAAAAGTCGACAGGGTCGAACTCGAGACGCCCCGCCTCGATCTTCGAGAAGTCGAGGATGTCGTTGAGCAGCACCAGCAGCGCGTCGGCCGACTGCCGCACCAGCTGCAGGTGCTCGCGCTGCGCGCCGGTCAGGTCGCTCTGCAGCGTGAGCTCGGTCATCCCGATGATGCCGTTCATCGGCGTCCGGATCTCGTGGCTCATGTTCGCGAGGAACATGCTCTTGGCGCGGCTCGCCGACTGCGCGGCCTCGGTGGCGCGCGTCAGCTCCTCGGTGCGTTCGCGCACCTTGCGATCGAGGTGCAGCGTCAGCTCCCGCAGTTCGCCGTTGAGGCGCTCGCGCTGCGACAGCGAGTCCTGCTGCTGGCTGTAGGCGCTGGCGAGCCGGTCGTGCATCTGGGTGACGTCCTCGAGGAGCGAGGCGACCTCACGCAGGCGGGCGGGGGAGCCGGGGGCGGGCACCGCCGCCCAGTCGTTGATCGACACCGCTCGGACGACCCGCACGAGTTCTTCCAGCGGGCGGGCGATCTCGGCCGCGAAGCGCCCCGCCGCGACGATGGAGCCGAGCAGCGCGAGCGCCACGAACGAGAGCACGGTGGCGTAGAACGGCGTCGACTGGATCAGCATCGCCAGCCGCGGTCGCTCCACGAAGACACGCCACCCGGTGCCCGTGAGATCGGCGGCGGCGACGATGCGGGTGTCGGGGTCGCCCGACCGGCGAATGTCGTACTCGAACAGCCCATCACGGGCGTTGGCCGCTTCGCGCACGGGGGACCGGGCCGACAGGTCTTCCAGCGGCAGGTACGGTGAGCCGGAGGTCGCGGTGATGACCCGGTTGTGGGCGTCGACAATCGTGACGACCTCGTCGTCATGGGTCCGGTACTTGTCGATCAGCTCCCGGAGCCGCGCGAGATCGAGCAGCCCGGCCGTCAGCGTGATCAGCTGGCCGTTGGCGTCGAGCGTGGGGACGACGATCGGGACGACGATCCGCTGGGCGCCGTTGATCCCCTCGGTCCTGGCGATGATCACGTCGCCGACGACCGGGCGCAGCGTTCGGGCCGCCTCGAGGCCATGAGGGCGCCCCGAGAGCCCGAGCTTCCGCAGCGGACTCCACGCGGGCTCCAGCGGATGCGAGGTGAGGTACCGGCCGCTCGCGTCGAAGACCGAGATACCCGCGAAGGCCTGGTCGGCACCCGCCTCGCGCAGCACCTGCTGCCGTTCGCGTTCGTCGTCCGCGATGCGGCTGACGCTGCTGCCCACGCTGGCGATCGCGCGCAGGTGCGCCGCCACGTACTCGGTGACGTGGTCGCGGGTGGTGTCGGCGGCGGCAGCGAGCGCGGCCCGTCCCTCGGTTTCCTGCCGTGTCGACATCAGCTGGCTCACCGAGAGGGCGAGCACGACGATCGGCAGCAGTACCCAGGCCTCGAAGTGCACGTAGGCGTACGACCGCACGCTCGGCAGCCCCTCGGGCCTGGCCTGTCGCGGCAGCCGCGCCTCGATCGCGATGGTCACCACCTGCGCGAGCACCAGCGCCATGAGTCGGTTGAGGGTGCGGTCGCCGGCGTAGGCCCAACTGGTCGCCCCCGCTGTGGCATTGAGCGGGAACCATTCCGGGTGGATGCCGAAGACGAACGCGGCGACGATCCAGAAGGCGGCGCCGCCGAGGATGGCCGACCAGCCCCGCCGGGCGACGGCGCCGACGACGAGCGCCTCGGTGACGAGGAAGAGGAAGCGTGAGGAGAAGGACGCGGCCCAGCCGCCCGCACCGACGGCTGCGGCCAGCAGGCCGTACCAGGGCCCCATCAGGATGGCGACCGGCAGTGAGACGATGCGTCCCAGCGCCCACGGCCCGACACCGGGGATGGCGTTGATGGCGAGGGAGACGAGGCCGGCGGCGAGCGCGATGAGCGGCCGCGACAGGCGTGATTGACGCATGGCGGAGCCAGCGTGGTGCACCTCCCGTTCCGCATCGTCCCTGCCCCCCGCCGGTGTGAGGGGCCGTGCAGTGTCACGTGATTCCGTGACGGCGGAGACGGGGCGCGGGGTGGCCGTCCGGGCGACCGGGTGTGCGGGTGTGCGGACGGGGCACGCACGCGCACGGTCCCCGCGAGGTGCGAACGGGCTATAATTCCCCGTTTGTCCCTGTGAAAAATCGCGGGTGATGGGTGGCGCCGCGAATGGTGCGCCGGCCCTCCCCGCTTCGCCTGCTGACCAGGAGCACGATGGCCAAGATCAAGGTCAAGAATCCCGTCGTCGAGATGGACGGGGATGAGATGACGCGCATCATCTGGCAGAAGATCCGCGAAAAGCTGATCCTGCCGTACCTCGACATCGACCTGAAGTACTACGACCTCGGGATCGAGGCGCGTGACAAGACCAACGACCAGATCACGATCGACTCGGCCGAGGCGACTAAGCAGTATGGCGTCGCCGTGAAGTGCGCCACGATCACCCCCGACGAGGCCCGCGTCAAGGAGTTCGGCCTCAAGCAGATGTGGCGGTCGCCGAACGGGACGATCCGCAACATCCTCGACGGGACGATCTTCCGCGAGCCGATCGTCTGCAGCAACGTGCCGCGCATCGTGCCGCACTGGGACAAGCCGGTGGTCGTCGCCCGTCACGGGTTCGGTGACCAGTACCGCGCGCAGGACTTCCACTTCCCGGGCGCCGGCACGGTGAAGGTGAGCTGGACGCCCGCGGGGGGCGGCGAGGCGATCGAGCGCGAGGTGATCAAGGCCACCGGCGCCGGTATCGCGATGGGCATGTTCAACCTCGACTCGTCGATCGAGGGCTTCGCCCGCGCCTGCTTCACCTACGCGCTCGGCCGCAACTACCCGGTCTACCTGTCGACGAAGAACACGATCCTCAAGGTGTACGACGGCACGTTCAAGAACACCTTCCAGGCCGTGTTCGACGCCGAGTTCAAGTCGGCGTTCGAGGCGAAGGGGCTCACGTACGAGCACCGGCTGATCGACGACATGGTTGCGTCGAACCTGAAGTGGAACGGCGGCTACCTGTGGGCCTGCAAGAACTACGACGGTGACGTGCAGTCCGACACGGTCGCGCAGGGCTACGGCTCGCTCGGCCTGATGACGTCGGTGCTGATGTCGCCGGACGGCAAGACGGTGGAAGCGGAGGCGGCGCACGGCACGGTGACGCGCCACTACCGGATGCACCAGCAGGGCAAGCCGACGTCGACCAACCCGATCGCGTCGATCTTCGCCTGGACCCGCGGCCTGCAGTACCGCGGCCGGTTCGACAACACGCCCGACGTGGTGGCCTTCGCCGAGACGGTGGAGAAGGTCTGCGTCGACGTGGTG
>CANIAI010000269.1 GCA_947465275.1 Acidobacteriota bacterium
CGGCGAGCACCTCGGCTGCAAGGTGCACGTCGAAGACCTGTACGCCGACCTCGAACGTGTCGCGCGTCAGGGCGGCGGCGATTCCGCCGCGTTGGTCGCGATGATCGACGCCCGCTTCCCCCAGCCGGACGCCAGCGTGGATGGCATCCTCTGCTGGGACCTGTTCGACTACCTCGACAAGCCGGCGGCGCAGGCATTGGCGAGGCAGTTGATTCGCGTACTGCGTCCGGGCGGGGTCATCTTCGCGTTGTTCGCGTCGACCCGGCTGCCCGAGGGCACGTCACCCTTCTTCACCCGCTATCAGGTCGCAGACCCGTCGACGCTGCAGTACCGCACGCAGCCGGCGATTCGCGGCCGCGGGCTGCCGCTGCAGAATCGCGACTTCCAGCGCCTGTTCGAGCCGCTGCGCATCACCGAACAGTTCCTGCTCAAGCACCACGTTCGGGAGGTCCTCTTCCGGAAGGCGGCCGACGCCTGATGCCGGCGCCGGCGATTGCGTTCCTGACCGACTTCGGGACGCGCGACCACTACGTCGGCGCGATGAAGGGTGCGGCGCTGACGATCGCGCCCGAGGCGACGCTCGTCGACATCACCCACGGCATCGCACCGCAGGACATCCTCGGCGGCGCCATCGAACTGCGCGCGGCCTGGCGCTACTTTCCACCGGCCACCATCTACGTCGCGGTGGTCGACCCCGGCGTCGGGTCGCCGCGGCGCGGGCTCGCCGCACGCGTCGGCGACCACTTCTTCGTGGCGCCCGACAACGGCCTGCTCACGCTCGTGTTCCGCGAGGTCGCGCCCGCGGCAGTCGTGGAACTCGTCGATCCTCGGTTCGCGTTGCCGGTCGTCAGCCGCACGTTCGAGGGACGCGATCGATTTGCCCCGGCGGCCGCCTGGCTGGCACGCGGCATCGCGCTCGAGGCGTTCGGTCCGGCGGTGCACGACTGGCGCACGCTGCCCGTGCCCGATCCGACGGTGGCGGGGGGACGGGTGACGGGCGAGGTGCTGCAGGTCGACACGTTCGGCAACCTCGTGACGAATATCCCCGCGGCACTGGTGCCCGTGCCGGCGCCGGGCCGCCGACTCGACATCCTCGTCGCCGGCTCCAGGGTGCCCACCCTCGTCGACACTTATGCGAGCGTTCCCGCGGGAAGTCTCTGCGCGCTGGTCGGCAGCAGTGGCTACCTCGAAGTCGCGGTGACGGGTGGGAACGCCGCTGGCGACCTGGGTGTCGGCCGGGGCGCGGTGGTCTCGCTCACGACACGGTCCTGAGCCTCCCGGGACGCCCTGACACCCGCCATCCGGCGTGGTACCATCCGGGGCCATGGATGCTGATCTCTCACTCGACTTTCTGCGGGTCGTCGAACAGGCGGCGATCGCGTGCGCGCACACGATGGGCCAGGGCGACGGGCACCGCTCCGACCAGGCCGCCGTCGAGACGATGCGCCAGGAAATGGACAGCGTGCCGATCGACGGCACCATCGTCATCGGCGAGGGTGAGCGCGACGAGGCGCCGATGCTCTATATCGGTGAGAAGGTCGGGCTTGCGAACAAGGGCGCGAACGGGCGTCCGTATCCCGCCGTCGACATCGCCGTCGACCCGCTCGAGGGCACGAACCTGTGCGCCACGGGTGCGCCGAACGCCCTCGCCGTACTCGCCGCGGCCGAGAAGGGCGGTCTGCTGCACGCCCCCGATCTCTACATGGAGAAGTTGATCGTCGGTCCGAGCTCGAAGGACGCGGTCGACCTCGACGCCCCGGTGAAATACAACCTGTGGGCGATTGCGAAGTCGCTCGGTCGCCGCGTCGAGGACCTCGTGGTGATCGTGCTCGAGCGTCCGCGCCATGCCGACCTGATCGCCGAGATTCGCGCCACCGGCGCCCGCATCCGCCTCATCGGCGACGGCGACCTGTCGGCCGGCATCGCCGCCGCGGTCGTCGGCAGCGGCGTCCATGCCGTGATGGGCACCGGCGGAGCGCCGGAAGGCGTGCTGACCGCCGCCGCGATGAAGTGCCTCAACGGCGAGATCTTCGCGCGGCTCGTCATCAGGAAGCCCGAGGACGAGGAACGCTGCAAGGCGATGGGCATCAAGGACCTGAAGAAGGTCTACCGCGCCAACGATCTCGCGCCGGGCGAGCAGATCATCTTCGCCGCGACCGGCGTGACCGACGGCGCGCTGATGAAGGGCGTCCGCTTCTTCGGCGACGGCACGCGCACCACGTCGCTCATCATGCAGACCAACCCGCACCGGATCCGCTTCATCGACAGCATCCAGGTCGCGAGCGACAAGTACCCGAAGATTCGCTTCTAGCGCCCGTCGTCGGCGCGCCCCGTGTGCTTCTGCTGCCGGAACGGCCGTCGCGTCCTGTCTTCATGGACGCCGCCGGGCTGGCGGGGAAGCGGGGCGCGCGGGCGCCGGCACGGTCGAGTGCCCCGGCCCAGGGGCGAGGCCGCCGTACGGTAACATGCCCTCGCGGCTGCGCACGGTCCCGCCAGCCTGACGCGTGCGCCCTTCCGCTCCCCTCACATGGCCGACCGTCGTTCCGCACAGGCTCCAGTCGAACGCGCCGCCCTCGTGGGTCTCGCCGCGGGCGCGGGGCGCCTCGACGCTGAACTCTCCCTGACCGAACTGGCTGGCCTGGCCGACGCGGCCGGCGCCACCGTCGTCCTGCGCATGCTCCAGGAACGGGCCAAGCCCGATCCCGCGACCTTCATCGGCAGTGGCAAGGTGACGGCGCTGGCGGCCGCCTGTGACGGAACCGACGTCGATGTGGTCATCTTCGACCACGAGCTGAGCCCCGGACAGCTCAAGCAACTCGAGCAGCGCCTCGAGCGCAAGGTCATCGACCGCACCCAGCTCATCCTGGATATCTTTGCCCGCCGCGCCCGCACTCGGGAAGGGAAGGCACAGGTCGAGCTGGCGCAGCTCAAGTACATGCTGCCGAGGCTCGTCGGGTCGAGCGCCGCACTGTCAAGGCTGGGCGGTGGCATCGGCACGCGTGGTCCCGGCGAGACGAAACTCGAGACCGACCGGCGGCGCATCCGCACCCGCATCTCGGTCATCGGCCGCGACATCGATCAGATGCGCGCCCGCCGCGCCCAGTTGCGCGAACGCCGGCACAAGCAGTCGGTGCCCACCGTGGCGCTCGTCGGCTATACCAACGCCGGCAAGACGACGCTCTTCAATCGGCTCACGCAGAGCGACGCGGTCGCGTCCGATGCCCTGTTCGTGACCCTCGACCCGCTGGTCCGGCAGGTGCGCCTGCCTGATCGACGGGAGTTGCTCGTGTCGGACACCGTCGGCTTCATCGATCGGCTGCCCCACACGCTGGTCGCGGCGTTTCGCGCCACGCTCGAGGAGGTCGTCGAGGCCGACCTGGCGCTGCACGTGATCGACGCGGCGAGTCCCGATCGTGAGCGGTGCATCGCGGCCGTCCGCCGGGTGCTCGACGAGGTGGGTGCGCACGACGTGCCGCTGGTCGACGTCTACAACAAGGTAGACCTGCTCGACGCGGACGAGCGGACGCGGCTGCAGGCCCGAGACCCGGCCGCCGTCCTCATCTCGGCGCAGGAGGGGAACGGCACGGCCGAGCTGCTCGAGATCGTGTCGTCGCGGCTCGCGCTCGACACCCGCCGGATTACGATCGCGTTCGATGCGGGGCTCGAGTCTGATCGCCAGCAGATTGGCCGGCTGTATCGAGTGGCGCGGGTGCTCAGCCATGTCCAGACCGGCGATCGGGTGGTCATCGAGGCCGACGTCCCACGCCGCTTCATCGAGCGGCTCACGCAGTCTGGTCCGGACACCGGTGAGGTACGTGAGTCAGGTGACTAGCGTCAGCCCTCATCGGCGCTGGTTGACCCCTGGTGCCTGCGCGGCCGTGACGCTCGCGCTGCTCCTGGCGGCCTGCGGCGGCCGACGCGCCGTCGTGGCGCCCCCGCTGCCCCAGACCCTGGCGCACCCCGAGTTCCTCTTCCCGTTCATTCCCGAGGGGACGGCCGGGTCCGGCCCCTCCTCGCCCGAGGCGCTGGCGCTCGACCGCGGCTGGCGCTTCCTGCAGAACCACGATCTCGCCAATGCGGACCGCGAGTTCGCGGCGCTGCTGAAACGACG
>CANIAI010000270.1 GCA_947465275.1 Acidobacteriota bacterium
CGGACCGGCCCACATCCGACAGCGCCTCGGCCAGCACCATCGAGTAGTGCTTGGTCAGCCACTCGCGGAACTGCGGGTTCGGCACCTGGACGGTAATCCCGTCGCGATCCTCGCGGACGAACGACGTCGGCTTGAACCACGTGAGGTAGCTGTGGTGGTTCACCTTCGTTTCGATTCGCGCCAGGATCTGTTCCCAGATATTCGCGTCCATGCGCAATAATCCGAATGAAACCGAGGGAAATTGCGGACTTTCGCCTTCCGGTGGGCTGCCATGCCGACTCTGGCGTGGACACACCCGCTGAAACGCGGCCAGGGATAGTGGTTACGGCCTTTCGCCTGGCCGAAATGCCTTGAAAATCGGCGATCCGGTTCGGAGACCCCCCAGATCGGCCCGCTTTTCCACAGTGATTTCCACAGTTGTGGAAAACTTGGGTATCAAACCGAACCGGGTGCGTCCCTGAGGCCCCCTGTGAGGGGTTCCTGTGAGGTGCCGGACCCTCGACTGTAGCACTTCGCCCCCTCGCCCTCAAGACGCGTTGACACCTCGAGAGTGGGGCGTCTAGTATTGCTAGTTCCGCCATGTACCAGGGGCGGTCACATTCACCCATTTGAACGGCCCGTCAGCTGGGCCGAGCGGGACAGCATGTCGAAGGGATTTCGTACTTACCAGCCCAATACCCGTCGCCGAGCCAAGACGCACGGGTTTCGGGTCCGGATGTCCACCAAGAACGGCCGCATCGTGCTGAAGCGTCGCCGCGCGAAGGGGCGCAAGCGCCTCACGGTCTCGGACGAGGGTTAAGACCCGGCCCGTGACGGCACGAGCGCAGGGTCTCCCGACCCGCGAACGCCTCAAGCAGCGGCCCGAATTCGAACGGGCGTACGATCAGGGCATCCGTGTCTCCGGCCGTTTCATGACGCTGTTCGTCGTCCCCAACCAGGGGGCGACCCCCAGGTTCGGGGTGGCGGCCAGCCGCAAGATTGGCAACGCCGTCATCCGGAACCGCGCCAAGCGCCTGGCGCGCGAGCTGTTCCGGCGCCGGAAGCCCGACGCGGGAATCGACCTCGTGATCGTGCCGCGGCGCGACATGGTCGACATGCCGTTCGCCAGCCTGGAAACTGACTATCATGCAGCGCTCGACCGCCGCGACCGCCAGCAGTCTTCCGCCGGTCATGTCTCCCGCCGCCCGGGCAGTCGTCGCGCTCCTGCGCGTGTATAAGGTCGCGTTCTCTCCCCTGTTCGCCGGCGGCTGCCGGTATGAACCCTCGTGTTCCGCCTACATGAAAGAAGCGGTCATCCTCCACGGGGCGCTGCGCGGCGTCTTCCTGGGGTTGCGTCGCCTCTCCCGGTGCCAGCCCCTCGGGGGCCACGGGTTCGACCCGGTTCCCAGACCGTAGCCATTCATGGAACGTAGAGTCCTCATCGCCATCATCCTGTCGTTCGCGGTCCTGTACGGGTACCAGCGGTTCGTCGTCCCGCCGCCGCCGGCGGAGACGGCCGCCCAATCGGGCCAGGCCGCGACCGGAAGCCAGAACGCCCAGGGCCGTCAGTCGGGCGCGCCGGGTCAGTCCCCGGCGACCGGCACCGCCGCGGTCGACCCGGCCGCGCAGGCCGCCGCGGTCACCCCGTTCGACGGCGAGGCGACCGAACGCGAGATCGTCGTCGAGACGCAGGTCGTGCAGGCGGTGCTCACCAGCCGGGGCGGACGGCTCCTGCACTGGCGCCTCAAGGCCTATACCGACGAGGCCGGCACGCCGGTCGATCTCGTGCCGTCGAACGTGCCGGCCGATCAGCCGGTGCCGTTCTCGCTGGCGATCGACGGCGACCAGGCGCTCTCGAGCCGCCTCAATACGGCCGTCTACCAGGTCACCGGCGCCACCGGCAACACGGTCGACGCGACCGCGCAGCCGGCGACCATCGTGTTCGAGGGGCGTGACGCGGCGGGGCTCGTCGTGCGGAAGGCCTTCGGCTTCGACCCGAAGGCGTACGTCGTCAGCTTCGACGCGAGCGTGACGTCGGGCGGGCAGGCGCTGAACCCGACGGTGCTCTGGGGCCCGGGCCTTGGTGACATCGGGGCGACGGCCGGCGGCGGCAGCTTCTTCACCGGCAACGCGGTGCAGGCGCCGCAGGCCATCTACCACCTCGACGGCAAGGTGCAGCGCGTGGCGGCCGGCAAGCTGGGTGAGCAGGGACGCCCCTCGGGCGGGTTCCGCTTCGCCGGCATCGACGACCACTACTTCCTGGCCGCGGCGCTCGCGCCCGGCACGACGCAGGCCTCGTTCGGCTCGCTCCTGCTGAACGGGGAAGGCGACAGCCAGCGCCAGCTCGTCACCCAGGCGTTCCGGTTCAGCGCACCGCCGTCAGGCGTGAAGTTCTTCGTCGGCCCGAAGCAGTTCGACATCCTGAAGGCGACCGACCTGGAACTGGTCAAGGCGATCAACTTCGGGATGTTCGCGTGGCTCGTGCTGCCGCTGCTCAGCGCGCTGAAGTGGATCTACGGCTTCGTCGGCAACTACGGGTGGTCGATCATCCTGCTGACGGTCGTGATCAACCTCGTGCTCTTCCCGCTGCGGCACAAGAGCGTCGTCTCGATGCGGAAGATGCAGGCGCTGCAGCCGCACATCAAGTCGATCCAGGAGCGCTACGGCGACCTGAAGGTGACCGATCCGGCCCGCCAGAAGATGCAGACCGAGATCATGAACCTGTATCGCGAGCGCGGGGTGAACCCGGCCAGCGGCTGCGTGCCGATGCTGCTCACGATGCCGGTGCTGTTCGCGTTCTACTCGATGCTCTCGCAGGCGATCGAGCTGCGCGGGGCCGACTTCGGCCTCTGGATTCACGACCTCTCGGCGCACGACCCCTATTACGTGACGCCGCTGCTCATGGGCGCGTCGATGTTCTGGCAGCAGAAGATCACGCCGTCGACCGCCGACCCGGCGCAGCAGAAGGTGATGATGTTCATGCCGCTGATGTTCACGGCGATGTTCATCCGCTTCCCGAGCGGCCTGGCGATCTACTACTTCACCAGCAACCTCTGGACGATCGGCCAGCAGTACTTCACCAACTGGCTGATCGGTCCGCTGAACGTGCAGCCGGTGCGCCCGGCGGCCGAGCGGCGCCTCAAGAAGGCGGGCTCCGGCAAGACGGCCGCGGCCGAACGCCAGGACTGACCCCTGCGGGCGGCGATTCCTACGAGCAGCGAGCGACCAACGTGACCGACACCCTGACCACTCAAATCACCGGCTTCCTCCAGGACGTCGTCAAGGCGATGGGCATCACCCTGACGACCACCATCGACGAGGGTCCAGAGGGGACGCGCATCAACCTCGAGGGCGAGGAGGGGGGCATCCTCGTGCGGCGCGGCGGCGAGGGACTGCAGGCGTTGCAGCACCTGGTGGCCACCGCGTTCCGTCGCCAGCTCGGGGACGACAACCGGATCGTGATCGACTGCAACGGCTTCCGGAAGGACAAGGACGCCGAGCTGCGCCAGATGGCCCAGTTCATGGCCGGCCGGGTGCGGCTGAACGGCGGCACGCAGGAGATGGGTCCGCTGAACCCGTACGAGCGGCGCATCGTGCACCTCGCGATCGCCGAAGAGGCGGGTGTCGCCTCCGAGAGCGTGGGCGACGCCTTCCTGAAGACCGTCATCATCTCCCGCCGGTCCTGATGCGGGGAGCGTGGAGTGAGCGCCGGCGTTAGCGCGGTCTCCACCGACGATCCCATCGTCGCCATTGCCACCCCGCCGGGTCGCGGCGCCATCGGCGTCGTGCGCCTGAGCGGCGCGCACCTGCAGCCCATCATCTCTGCCGTGCTCGCGCGCCCGGAGCCGCTCGCCCCGCGGCTGGCGACGCTCACGCACGTGCGGACCGACCCGGGCGAACCGATCGCGGCCGACGAAGTGGTCGCCACCTTCTTTCCGGGCCCGCATTCCTACACCGGACAGGACGTCCTCGAGATCAGCGCGCACGGCAGCCCCGTGGTGCTGCACGGCATCATCCGCGCCTGCGTGGCCAGCGGTGCGCGGGTCGCCGAGCCGGGCGAGTTCACGCTGCGCGCGTTCCTGCTCGGCAAGCGCGATCTCGTGCGCGCGGAAGCGGTGGCC
>CANIAI010000271.1 GCA_947465275.1 Acidobacteriota bacterium
CAGAGGCGATCGAGGGAGACGAAGGCCAGGCGTCCGCCATCGGGCGCCCAGGCCGGCTCGCGGAGTGCCGCGAGCGCGTTCGGGACGTCGCCGCGCAGGCTCTGCGCGGCGCCTGCCAGGACGACGCAGATGGAGAGGGAGAGAGAGAGAGAGACACAGGCTGCTGCCCGGGTCCGCCAGCGTGAGCCTGGCGACAGTCGTCGCCGGTCGCCGTGGCGGACCAGGGGCAGCCCCATCAGGATGTCAGGCCTTGACGGCCGTGACGATGTGGCGGGCCGAGAGCCCGTAGTGATCGATCAGCTCGTCGGGCATGCCGCTGCGCGGGATCTCGCGCACGGCGATGCGGGTCACCGTGAACCCCTCCGAGGCCACCGCCGACGCGACCGCGTCGCCGACGCCGCCGGCCGGGTAGTGATCCTCGACGGTGATGAGCCGTCCCTTCGTCTCCCTCGCGCAGCGGACGAGGCTCGCGGCGTCGACCGGCTGCAGCGAGTAGAGGTCGACGACACGAATCGCGACCCCTTCCGCCTGCAGGATGTCGTACGCCTTCAGCGCCTCGAACACGGTGACACCCGCGCCGATGACGGTCGCGACGTCGTTCGCGCTCTGGCGCAGCACCTTGAGGCCGCCGATCGCGAACGTCTCGTCGGCACCGTAGATGACGGGCGTCTTCGGACGCGACGTGCGCATGTAGGCGGGCCCCTGGTGGTAGGCCATCGCCACCATCAGCCGTTCGGTGCTGACCGCGTCACACGGGTAGAGCACGGCGATGTTCGGCTGTGCGCGCATCATGGCCAGGTCTTCGAGCGCCATCTGCGACGGGCCGTCCTCGCCGATCGACACGCCGGCGTGCGAGCCGGCCATCTTGATGTTCACGCCGCTGATCGCGGCCATCCGGATGAAGTCGTACCCGCGCGTCAGGAACGCCGCGAACGTCGAGGGAAACGGGATGGCGCCGCGGGCCGCCAGCCCCATGGCGGCGCCGAGCATCACCTGCTCGGCGATGAAGTTCTGGTAGAAGCGCTCCGGGAACTTCGCCTCGAACCGGTCGCTGAACGTCGAGTTCTTCACGTCGGCGTCGAGCGCCACGATGCGGTCGTCGCCCGCGCCGAGGGCGGCGAGGGCGGTGCCGTAGGCTTCACGGGTCGCCACGAGCTCGCCCATCGTGTATGCGGGTGTCACCTGTGCGCGCGTCGGCGCGGGACGCGAGACGACGGTCGGCGCCGCCGGCACCAGCGTCTCGTCGGTCTTCACGAACTGCGCCTCGAGCTCCGCGATGGCGCGGTCGAGCTCTTCGCCCTTCTTGACCGCCTTGCCGTGCCAGCCGGGCTTTCCCTCCATGAAGGAAATGCCCTTGCCCTTCAGCGTGCGGGCGAGGATGACCGTCGGGCGGCCCTTCGTGGCCCGCGCCTCGGCGAGCGCGTCGAGCACCGCCTGCATGTCGTGCCCGTCGATCCCGATCGCGTGCCAGCCGAAGGCGCGCCAGCGGCCGCCGATCTTCTCGAGGTCGTGCTGCAGCTGCGTCGCCTGACTCTGGCCCAGCGCGTTGACGTCGACGATGGCGCAGAGGGTGTCGAGCTTCTCGTACGCGGCGACGTCGGCCGCCTCCCACACCGAACCCTCGGCGCTCTCACCGTCGCCCAGCAGCACGTAGGTGCGGTAGGCCGACTTGATGCGGCGCGCGTTGAGGGCCGAGCCGACGCCGGCCGCGAGCCCCTGCCCGAGCGAGCCGGTCGCCACGTCGACGAAAGGCAGGCGCGGCGTCGGGTGCCCCTCGAGGTCGGAGGTCAGCTTCCGCAGGTTCAGGAGGTCGTCGCGCCGGAGGAACCCCGCTTCGGCCCACGCCGCGTAGAGCAGCGGCGCCGCGTGCCCCTTGGACAGGATGAAGCGATCGTTGTCCTCGAGCCGCGGGTTCTTCGGGTCGAAGCGCATTTCCGCGAAGAAGACCGCGGCGACGACGTCGGCCGCTGAGCAGCACGTGCTCGGGTGGCCGCTGGCAGACTCGGACGTGGCACGAACAGAGTCGATGCGCAGCCGCGTGGCGATGTTGACGAGCGCGGAGACGGGCGAGGACGCTTGCACTGGCAAGAACACACCTCCGGACCGGATAGCGAACACCGGATCGAATGGGGTCGAGGGATGACCGCAGGTCGCGACCGCCACCCGAATCGCGGGGACAGTGCGGCGACCAGTATAGCGGATGCCCCACTATAATCTGGTGATGCTCGCGGTGCGGTACACGTACGTCCTGGCGCTGGTCGTGTGGCTGGGCGGGATGCTCGTGCTCAGCGCCCTGGTCGCCCCGGCCACCGTCCAGGTGCTGCAGGCGGCCGACCCCTCCGGGGGACGGACCCTCGCGGGCGCGCTCGTCGGCGCGCTGCTGGCCCGGTTCCACTACGTGGCCTACGGCTGCGGGGCGGCGCTGCTCGTGTCGCTGGCCCTGATGCGCATCGTCGGCCCACGGCCCCAGGCGTTCGCCGCCCGGGTGCTCATCACGGCCGCGATGCTCGGCCTCGCGCTCTACTCGGGACTCTCCGTGATCGAGCGTGTCGTCTCCG
The DNA here is from genome assembly GCA_947465275.1 of Acidobacteriota bacterium. Lineage (GTDB taxonomy): Bacteria > Acidobacteriota > Vicinamibacteria > Vicinamibacterales > UBA2999 > JBEBGV01. The sequence continues at coordinate 2,559 of CANIAI010000271.1, forward strand.
CGCGCCTGATGATGGCCAACATCGGCGGCGCGCTCGTCCTGCTGTTCTGGGAGGCGCGCGAGCGCTGACCCGAGTCCCGGCGTCCACCTTCAGACCTCAACATCCCAGCTCCGGAACACCTCGTGAAGCACACCATCACACTCATCCCCGGTGACGGCATCGGCCCCGAAGTCAGCAGCGCCGTCGTGAAGATCCTCGAGACCGCCGGTCTCGACGTCGAGTGGGAGTCGCACCTCGCCGGCGTCCTCGCCGTCGAACGGCACGGCACGACGCTGCCGGCCGAGCTGCTCGATTCGATCAGGCGGAACAAGGTGGCGCTGAAGGGACCGGTCACCACGCCGGTCGGCGGCGGCTTCACCAGCGTGAACGTCGGCCTGCGGAAGGCGCTCGACCTGTTCGCCAACCTGCGCCCGGTCTGGAACATCCCCTCGGTACCGTCGCGTTACGAGGGCGTCGACCTGGTGATCGTGCGTGAGAACACCGAGGACCTCTACGCGGGCCTGGAGCACGAGGTGGTGCCCGGCGTCGTCGAGAGCCTCAAGATCATCACGGAGGAAGCGTCGACCCGTGTCGCGAAGTTCGCGTTCGAGTACGCGCGGAAGCACGGGCGGAAGCGGGTGACCGCGATCCACAAGGCGAACATCATGAAGATGGGCGACGGCCTCTTCCTGAAGACCGTGAAGAAGGTCGGCCTGTCGTACCCCGACATCCTCTGCGACGACCGCATCGTCGACGCCGTCTGCATGCACCTGGTGATGAACCCGACGCAGTTCGACGTGCTGGTGCTGCCGAACCTGTACGGCGACATCGTGTCGGACCTCTGCGCGGGGCTCGTCGGCGGGCTGGGCGTCGTGCCCGGCGCGAACCTCGGCGTCGAGATCGGCGTGTTCGAGGCGGTGCACGGCAGCGCCCCGGACATCGCGGGCAAGGGGCTCGCGAACCCGACCGCCCTCCTGCTCTCGGCGCTCCTGATGCTGCGGCACATCGACGAGGGGCCGATGGCCGACCGCATCATGGCGGCCCTGGGCAGCGTCCTGGCCGAGGACGGCATCCGCACGCGAGACCTCGGGGGCTCGGCGAGCACCATCGAGTACACCGAGGCGATCTGCCGCCGGCTGCGCTGACACCACGGGGCGTGTCGCCCGGGCGCGACGGGCCCCGCGGCACGAGTGGTATATAGTCGGACGTTGGCGATGCTCGACGACATCACCGAGGCGGTCCTGGCGCGCCAGGAGGTCGAACAGTATCTGCAGGGAGAGCGCGGGCGTGCCGCGCTCGAGCGGATCCGCGGCTACATCGAGGAGCTGCGGACCACCCAGCGCTACACGATCTACAGGGCACTCAAGCACCCGCTCTACCCGATCCTGCGGAAGATCGAGCGGATCGGCGAGCAGTGCGGGCCGGTCAAGGCGGCCACCCGCGCCGGCCGCGTCGTGTACGCCTCGAATCACCGAAGCCACACCGACTACCTCGTCGAGCCGCTGGTGCTCGACGACAACGGCATCCGGCCGCCGCTCATCGCGGCCGGCATCA
>CANIAI010000272.1 GCA_947465275.1 Acidobacteriota bacterium
CGTGTTCTGCAGCAGGAACGCAATCAGGAAGGTGACCTGCGAGGCCACGGTGTTCATCGTGAGCTGCCACGTATCCGAGTAGTGGAAGACCGGACCGAGCAGCAGCCACACCGCGGTCGCGGCCAGGTTGGCGACGAAGGCCCACGGTGATCCGATCACCGTAGCCGTCACGTCCGCAATCCGCCGGAAGCGCCCCATCACCCCTCCCGCCAGAGCACGAACTATTCCGGTAATTTCAGGTGACGGCCCAGAACGGCCGGGCTGCACTCTCCGTCGTTCCCGTACGGCTGCTGATCACATCACCCCCCATGTGGTAGCGATGCCCGATCTCACGACACACTCCACGCCCGGCGCGGGTCGCCCCGCACGCTTCGATCCGCTCGAGGATCTCCCCGAGGACGCGCTCGAAGACCGCCACGCGCCACCAGTCCGCGAGGGGCTGCCGCCCGGCTTCCGCATGCGCGCCGACTCGCATTACGTCGATCAGCTCGAAGCGGCGAGGCCAGCCATGCAGCTCGCGACCCTCCCGCTCGAACGACTCGACGCCGCGACGGCGAATCCGGTACCGGCGCTCGTCGACTCGATCCGCCGTCACGGACTGGTGGAACCGGTGCTCGTGCAGCGGCGCGGTGAGCGGTTCCGCGTGCTCGCGGGCACACGGCGGGTAGCCGCCGCCCGAGCCGCCGGGCTGCGCGAGGTGCCGTGCCTGGTGTGGCGCGTCGACGACAGCGAGGCCGATGCCCTAGCCGAGGCCGTGCGATCCACCGCGCGCGCCGCCGCGCCGGTCGAGGAACGCCCCATCACAGGGCCGAGCACCGACCATGACGTGCTCGCGACCCTCACCGCGATCACCACCTGCACCGGCCTCGTGACGCCCGACTTCTCGGCGCTCACCCGGCGTATCGCGACCGATCTGATCCGCGCCGAGTCATGGCGTTCGAGCTGCCTGGTGTATGCGGACCGCGTCATCCGGGAAGGGCTTCCGCCCGGACGGGGCCGCGTTCGGGTGAAGGGGCTGCTCGGGCGGGTACTCAGCGGGTGCGCGACCGAATGCCGGCTGCGCGGGGTGCGGGTCGACACGGTGCTCTCGCTGGCCGATGACGTCACCGTGTCCGGGAACGAAGAGACGCTGATGTTCGTGCTGGCGGGGCTGGTGCTGATGACGGTCGAACTGCTCGACCGCGCGGCCGAGCCGCGCCTGCAGATCGCCGCGCTGCCCGAGCCGCAGGGACGTATCACGCTCGCGATCTCGCAGGACTCCGCGCCGGTGCCGGTGGCGTGGCCGTCGGTCGTCGACGAGGTCTCGGCGAGCCGTCCGCAGGGCGGGCTGTCCACGCCCGTGGCGATGCTGGCGCTGAGGCGGATCGTCGACGCGCACGGCGGGCTCGTCTCGACCGCCCGGTTCGCGAACGGCTGCCGACTGCTGGTCGAACTCCCGACCGGTCAGGCCTGACCGTCAGGCCTCCTGGCCGACGGCTCAGTCCTTCGTGTTGCGCACGCGCTCGCGGTGCTCACCGACGTGCTCGCGAATGTGCTCCACCTCCGCGATCTGCTTGTCCTTGAAGTTCCGGCTCTGGCGCGAGGCCTGACGCGCCTTCTGCACCCGCGCCTGGGTCATCTCGGGCGAGCTCACCGCGAAGCCTGACAGCAGCTTCTCCAGATCCTGCCCCTGACACGACGGGCACGCCGGCACCGTCGACGCCAGCACCAGCATTTCGAATTGCTCGCCACACCCGCGACACTCGTACTCGAAGATCGGCATGCGTCCTCCACGCGCATAGTAACCGGTGAGCCCGGTCGCGCGACACTCGCGGTATAGGGTAGGCAGCATCGGGCGGACGTGTAAGAATCCCCTACACCCCGACCGGGGCCGTGCGTCGATCTCGCGTATTGCACGCGATCTCATGCGGCCCCGCTCTTGCTCAGCGTCACCTGGTCTCCCCCCCAGTGTGTCGGAGGCGCCATGACGCAGCAGGTCCCAGGTCTCGAGTGGAAGGAATGCACCCGGTGCGGAGGACAGTCCGTGTACTGGCCCACGGCCGTCGTCATGGGAAATCCCGTGACGCCGCGCACGGGCCGGCGCGTGACCGCGCACCATCAGCCCGCGTGGAGTTGCCTGTCGTGCGGCCACGTGGAACCGCAGGAACGGCGGCGCCAGGAACGGGCGCCCGCGCTCGAGCACGCCTGATCAGCCCCTGATTCAGCCGATCGCGGGCTGCGGCCCCGGTGCGAGGATGGCCAGCACGAGCAGCCGTCCCGTGCCGGTGTTCCGCACGCCGTGGGGCACCCCCTCCGGCGCCACCAGCAGTTGTCCCGCGCGCATCGGCAGGTCTCCCCCGTCGAGCAGGAAGAGCCCCTCGCCTTCCAGCACGTGGTAGACCTTGTCCATCCCCGCGTGGGCGTGCAGTTCGTGCGACTGTCCCGGCTCGAAGGCATTGAGGCCCACGAGTACACGCGACGACTCGAAAATCGTGCTCTTGCCCATTCGATCCGCCCGCCACGCGGCGTGGGCGGCCGGCGTGATCACACTCGGCTGTTCCACTGAGCCCTCCGGCACACCATTTGAACATACGGCAGCATCCTGAACCGGCCGGACCGGAGGGATGACCTTCGGGGCGTGCAGGGACCTCATGCGCATGCGGAAGCCGTATCAGACGCACACGACCGACCTGCCAGACACCCGCTCAGGACTCCAGCAGTGGATCCGGGAGCGCCTGCACCTGCCGGGCGCGCAGGAGCAGGTGCTGCTCGACGCGGTCGATCACGTCTTCCTGGAGCACGAGCGGCGCTGGCAGCAATCGAAGCAGGAGGCGCTACAGGCGGTCTCCGCCGGCTTCACCGAACGGATGAACCGGATGCGCGACGAGCTGACCGCCCGCGAGGCAACGGTCAGCAGCATCGCGCGGTACTTCGAGGAGCTGGTCGCCGACCTGACCGACCGCGTGCACCTCGATCCGAAGACGCGGCTGATGAACTTCCGCCGCTTCGTCGAGCAGCTCGAGACGTTCCTGGCGCTCGAGCAGCGTGGTACCTGGTGCGCGGTGGGGCTCGTCGATATCACCTCGTTCAAGTGGTACAACGACACGCTCGGTCACGCGATCGGCGATCGGATCATCGATCGGGTGGCGCGCCTGCTGCGGGAGCAGGTGCGATCCGACGACCTGATCGCGCAGGAGCAGGCCAATCCACCCGAGGCGCGACAGACGCAGGACCTGCACGCGCGCTTCGGCGGCGACGAGTTCTGCTTCCTCATCCCCGATCTCGATGACGCCTCGGCCGCGAACGAGATCGCGGAACGCTTCCGCGAAGCGGTGGCCCGCTTCAACTGGCCGTCCGAGGACCCGCGGCTGGTCGAGAAGCCGGTGAACGTCGACGTGGGCGTCGTCTGCCTGCGTCTGGGTCCCGTGCACGAACGACGGGCCATCGCCGGCACCCTCGCCGACGAACTGCTGGCCCGCGCCGACCGCCTGATGTACGACGCGAAGGGCGACCGGGCAGGCCAGATCTACACCCTCAGCCTGATCCTGCGAGACGGTCACCTGGTGCCAGACGACGGCCGCGTCGCCACCGTCGCGTGAACCCTGGCGTGACGCCTCCCCGCATCGCCGCCGTCCTGCTCGACGTCGACGGCACACTCGTCGACAGCAACGACGCGCACGCGCGCGCCTGGATCGATGCGTTCGCGGATGAGGGCATCACCGTGCCGCCCGAGGCGGTGCGCCGTGCGATCGGGATGGGTGGCGACAAGCTGCTGACCGCCGTGAGCGGCGTCGACGCCGAGTCGGTGCTCGGGCGCCGGCTCTCCGACCGCAGGCGGACGATCTTCGCGGAGCGCTACCTGCCGGAGGTTCGCCCCCTGCGCGACGCGGCCGCCCTGGTCGCCGCCCTGCGCCGGCGCGGCCTCACCCCGGTCGTCGCCAGTTCGGCACATCGCGACGAACTGCGCCGGCTGCTCGAGATCGCGGGCGCCCCGTCCCTGCTCGCCGAGGCGGCGTCGAGCGACGACGCCGACCACTCGAAGCCCGACCCCGACATCGTGCAGGCGGCGCTCACCC
>CANIAI010000273.1 GCA_947465275.1 Acidobacteriota bacterium
CGGCCTCGGGTTCGACAAGGACGGCATGCTCACGCTCGACACCCAGGTGTTCAAAGCCGCGCTGACGTCACGCCCGGCTGACGTGCAGCACCTGCTGTCGGGCACCGACGGCACGAGCGGCGTGGCCAACGCGCTGAACAACGTGCTGTCGCAGTACATGCGCTCCGGCGGGCTCCTCCCGGCGGCGCGCAAGCGACTCACCACCCAGATGGCGACGCTCGACGACCGGATGAGTGCGATGCAGGATCGGCTCGCGATCCGGCGGGCCGCGCTGCAGAAGGAATACATCGCGGCCGATCAGCTGATGTCGCAGATCAGTTCACAGGGCAGTTCGCTCTCGCAGCTGAACAATATCTATCGTCTGTACTAGTCCAGCCGGCCGGTCAGGGCGCGGTTGTCGAAGGAGCACCGGTGGTCAGGGGAGCCGAAGCATATCGCAGGGTGGATACGGAATCGCGGTCGCCGGTCGAGCTGGTGGTGATGCTCTACGATGGGGCGATCCGCTTCGTAGGCGACGCGAGCACCGCCGCGCAGAGGAACGACGTCCGCGGGCGAACCCAGGCGGTCTCGCGCGCCCTCGCGATCGTCACGGAGCTGCAGAACACCCTGAAGGTCGACGAGGGCGGCGACATGGCCCGGGAGCTCGATCGGCTGTACAGCTACATGGCGACGCGCCTGCTCGACGTCAACACCAAGAAAGACGCCGGAGCCCTCGACGAGGTGCACCGGCTGCTCACGACGGTGCGTGACGCCTGGGCCCAGATCGGCGTCCCGGTCGGAGCCCGTCCGTGACAGAGGACGCGCTGCTCGCCCTCGTGGCCCAGTATCGGGCCGGGATCGAGGCCGAGATTGCGCTGCTGCACCAACTCGGCGGCATCGCCCGGCGGCAGCACGCGCTCGCCGAGTCGAAGGCGCTGGACGAGATCCCCGACCTCGTCGATCGCCGCAACCGCGTCATGGCGAGCCTCGTGGCGGTCGAACACGAAATGAAGCCGGTCCGCGGCGCGCTCGTCGCCGATCGCGACGCCCTCGTGCGGCTGCCCGCGTATGACGGCCTCGCCACGCTGCATCAGGAGGCCTCCTCGCTCGTCACCGGCATCCTCTCCGCCGACAAGGGGTCACTCTCGGCGCTGCGGGACGCCGAGGAAGCCCGCCGGTTCGCCTCCCGTGCGATCGAGCAGGGCGAAAGTACGCTCGCCGCCTACCGACGGGTCGTGGCCCCGCCCCTCGAGGGCGCCACACTGGTCAACAGGAAGGGGTAATCACGACGCGAGTGCGTCGTACGCGAACTGGGCCGCTCGCGTCGCCGCGAGGAAGCGCCCCTGCGGCGCGAACCCCATCGACGCATACAGCGCGCGCGCGGCGCTGTTACCGCTGCCCACGAGCAGCGTCACCCGGTCGGCATCCGTCCCGGCCAGCCTGCAGGCGTCGGCCAGCAGCGCCCGCGCCACCCCGCGACCGCGCCAGTCGGGATGCACCGCCACCTGGGCGATGTGCGCGGTACGCGGACCAATCGTCGTCGCGATCACCGCGGCCACGAGCCGGTCGTCATGCCAGGCCAGGCGCGTCACCTCCGGCAGCAACAGCCCGCAGGCGGTCTGCCCCACCAGGTTCGAGACGTAGTGCGCCCAGCCGTCGGGGGTCGGGGTCGTGGTGAACCGCCGCGCGGCCACCGGGTCGTAGGCAGCCGCCAGAAGGGCCGCCAGCGGTTCGACGTCGTCCGGCGCCCAGTCGCGCACGTGCACGAGGGCGTCGAGCCGCCGCGCCGGCGGCAACGCCGCGGTCGAGGGCCGCTCGAGATAGGGGAACGGTTCCACCAGAAAGCCGCAGGCGCCAAGGGCGTCGGCGACGAGCGGCCTGGACTCGTACAGGAAGCAGGAGACTTCGTCGACGCCGGCCTCCCCCGCTGCCGCCACCGTCGCGCTCACCAGCGCGGTGGCCGCGTCGGCCGACTCGCCGAAGAGTCCGCCGAGTTCGAGGCGGGTCGCGGTCGGCAGGTGGAACGAGACACCCTGGATGGCGCCCGTGTCGTCGAGCGCCATGAACCCGGGCAGTCCCCAGGTGGTGCGGGCCTGCTCGACCTCGCTCCAGGCGTCCGAGGTCTCCCAGCGGAGTCCGGCGAGCCACCGCTCCCGCTCACGCGCGAAGAGCGGGGCGAGCTGGACGGGATCGGCGTCGCGCCAGTCGAGGGTCTGCATCACTGCCCCGGCAGCAGGCGCGCGACGGCCGAGGCATCGGCGGGCGCCGCCGCCGCGCGGCGGTTGGCCTCGCAGATCTGGGCGTAGATCTCCTCGCGATGCACGGGCACCTGGGGCGGCGCCACGACGCCGATGCGCACGCCATCGCGCCCGATCCGCAGCACGCGGACCTCGATGCCGTCGCCGATCACGATGGCGTCGTTGCGTCGACGGGTGAAGACCAGCACGTCACTGCCCCTTCATCAGGATGTGACGCAGCGGATAGATCGAGTCATACGGGATGACCTGCTGCCCCACCATCCGGGAGGGATTCACGACAATCGGCGCCCGGAGGTTCACCGTCACGGTACCGTCGGGTTCCACCATCACCAGCGACAGCCAGAGCAGCGACGCGTCGGCATCGGCCACTCCGTCGGCATCCGCACTGGCCGCGAGCGTGTGCCGGTCGGCCTCGCTCAGCTGGCAGCGGTAGCCTGCCTGCACGCGGCGCGGGTCGACGACGAGAAACTGCGCCGGGGGCCCCTCGACCGACGCCAGTACCTGCAGCCCCCCGTGCTCGGCGGCCATGAGCACGAACCGGCGGCACCCTTCGAAGCCGGGCAGCCCTTTCGGGAACTGGATGACGTTGCGGCTCGGTTCCGAGGCGTCCCCCGTCGGCGATGGCACGGACGACATGGCGGTGGTCTTCCTGGCGGTGGCACTCATCCGAGGTAATCCAGCAGCGAGACCTTGTTCGCCGTGCTCACGGCTCCGAGGGCCGCGCGATAGGCGGTGTCTGCGTGATTCATGCTCGAGATCGCCTCGGCCATGTTCGCGTCCTCGAACTTCGAAATCTGGCTCTGCGCGGCCCGGTGCATCTCGCCGAGGCGCGTCCGCTCGCCGTCGATCGCGACCATGCCCGCACCGACGCGGCTCTGCGCGGCCGTCGCACGGTCGAAGGCGGCGCGGATGGCAGCCATCCCGTTCCCGAGCGCGTCATCATCGCCGTTCCGCGCCGCGGTCATCAGGTCATCGATGACGGCGAACACGTCCTGCGCGGCACCGCCCTGCGTGATCCGGCTGCCGTCGTACACCACGGTCACGGCGGTCTGCCGGTTCACGTCGACCTGCATCTCGGTCGTGCTGCCCGCGTACGGGTCGACCGAGCCGTTGGCCTGCTGGTTGTACGGCCGCGTCGTCGAGCGGGTACCGGCGAAGAGGTAGACGCCGTTGAATGCCGCGTTGAAGTCGTCGAGCAGCGCCGAACGGATGCCGTCGAGCTCCTGGGCCGCCGCCTCGCGCTGCGCCTGGCTCTTGCTCGACCCGCGGGCGCTCATGGCCGCCGTCTCGGCCTGCGTCAGCTTCGATACGACGTCCGAGAGCACCGTGTCGATCACGGTCAGGCGCGAGTAGACCGAGTCGGCCGCCTGTTCATAGCGGGACACGGTGGCCAGTTCGGCACGACTCGCGAGCGAGCCGGCGGCGGCGGACGGGTCGTCGCTCGGGCGCGAGATTCGCTTCCCGGAGGACACCTGGCGCTGCGCCTCCGCGAGCTGCCCCGCCGCCGTCTGGACGTTGCGGACGGAGTTCTCGTGCAGGCTGTTGAAGGTCACGCGCATACGGGCTCCTGCGTTCCGTCGGGCTACGAGACGGTGGACATGAGGACGTCGAGCATCTGATCGACGACCCTGAAGAAGCGTGCGTTCGCCTCGTACGCACGCTGGAACTTGAGCATCAGCGCCGCTTCCTCGTCGAGCGACACGCCCGACACCTGGTCGCGCAGCGTGTCGACCTGGTGGACGATCTCGGCGCGGTTCGCCTGCTCGCTCGCCGCGGTGCTGGTATCACGGCCGACCCGGTATACGAGCTGCGCCCA
>CANIAI010000274.1 GCA_947465275.1 Acidobacteriota bacterium
CACCGAGGCGATCCGCTCGCTCGTGCGTGAGACGCGCCTCTCGCCCGACAACTTCATCTACCCCCTGTTCGTCGTCGAGGGCGAGCGGCTGCGGAAGGAAGTCGGCTCGATGCCGGGCGTCTACCAGCTGTCGGTCGACGAGGCAGTGGCCGAGGCGACGGCCGCGTGGGACGACGGCGTGCCGGCGGTGCTGCTGTTCGGCATCCCTGCCGAGAAGGACGCCCTCGGGTCGCTCGCCGCCGACCCGACCGCGCCCGTGCAGCGCGCCATCACGGCCATCCGCGCGGCATGCCCGGCGATGGTGATCGTCACCGACGTCTGCCTCTGCGAGTACACCTCGCACGGGCACTGCGGGATCGTGCACGGCGACGAGATCCTCAACGACGTCACCGTCGCGCGCCTCGTCGACGCCGCGGTCTCGCACGCGGTGGCCGGTGCCGACTTCGTGGCGCCGTCCGATATGATGGACGGCCGGGTCGGCGCGATCCGGACCGCCCTCGACGCGAAGGGCTTCGACCAGGTCGGGATCATCTCCTACGCCGCCAAGTACTGCTCGGCGTTCTACGGCCCCTTCCGCGAGGCGGCCGACTCGGCGCCCCAGTTCGGTGACCGCCGCAGCCACCAGATGGACCCGGCCAACGTCGAGGAAGCGCTGCGCGAGGTCGCCATCGACCTCGAGGAGGGCGCGGACGTCGTGATGGTGAAGCCCGCGATGCCGTACCTCGACGTCATCACGCGCGTGAAGAGCCGCTTCGGGCGCCCGACCGCCGCGTACCAGGTGAGCGGTGAATACGCGATGCTCAAGGCGGCCGCGCGCAACGGCTGGCTCGACGAACCGCGCGCCATGATGGAATCGCTCATCGCGATTCGCCGCGCCGGCGCCGACATGATCATCACCTACTACGCGCGCGAGGCCGCTCGCGCGCTGCGCGCCGCGTCCCCCTCCTCTGGTATCGTCCGAACCCGATGAAAGCACCCGTCCAGTCACGCCGGCAGTTCGAGCGCGCCCGTCACATCCTTCCCGGCGGGGTCGACAGCCCCGTGCGGGCGTTCCGCTCGGTCGGCGGCACGCCGCTGTTCGTGCGCCGCGCCTCTGGAGCCATCCTCGAGGACGTCGACCGCAACCGCTACGTCGACTACGTGATGTCGTGGGGACCGCTGATCCACGGCCACGCGCCGCGCGGGCTCGTGCAGACGATCGCGGCGACCGCGAAGCTGGGCACGAGCTATGGGGCGCCGACGGAGCTCGAGTCGGCGTTGGGCGAGCGGGTGCGCGACCTGGTGCCGTCGATGGAGCGCGTGCGCTTCGTCAGCTCGGGCACCGAGGCGGCGATGAGCGCCGTGCGCGTCGCCCGCGCCTTCACGCGCCGCGATCGCATCGTCAAGTTCGCGGGCTGCTATCACGGTCACGCCGACGCCTTCCTCGTGAAGGCCGGGTCCGGCGCGACGACGCTCGGCATCCCGACCAGCCCCGGGGTGCCGAAGGCGGTCGCGGCCGACACGCTGCTCGCCCGCTACAACGACCTCGCGTCGGTCGCCAAGCTGTTCGCGAAGTACCGCACCTCGATCGCGGCGATCGTCGTCGAGCCGATCGCCGGCAACATGGGGCTGGTCACCCCGGCCGACGGCTTCCTGGAGGGGCTGCGCGAGCTGGCGGACCGGTATGGCGCGCTGCTCGTGTTCGACGAGGTGATCTCGGGGTTCCGCGCGTCCGCTGGCGGCGCGCAGGAGGTGTTCGGCGTGACGCCCGACCTCACCTGCCTCGGCAAGATCATCGGCGGCGGCCTGCCGGTGGGCGCCTATGGCGGGCGGGAGGACGTGATGAGCCTCGTGGCGCCGGCGGGTCCGGTCTACCAGGCGGGCACGCTGTCGGGAAATCCGGTGGCCATGGCCGCCGGGCTGTGGGCCCTCGGGCGACTCACGCCGCGCCTCTACCGCGATCTCGCGCGCAAGGGGGCACAGCTGGCTGCCGGCTTCGCCGATGCCGCGCGGGCGGCGGGGGTGCCGGCGCAGGTGAATGCGTTCGGGTCGCTCGTCACGCCGTTCTTCACGACGAAGCCGGTGCGCGACTACGAGTCGGCGCTGCTGGCCGACGCCGACGCGTACGCCCGCTTCTTCCGCGGGATGCTGAAGCGCGGGATTTACGGTCCGCCGTCGCAGTGGGAGGCGTGGTTCCTGTCGGCCGCGCACAGCGACGCGCACGTCGACCGGACGATTGCCGCGGCACACGCCGCGATGAAGGACGTGGCGCGGGGGCGCTGACGCCCCCGCGACGAGTCAGGCCAGCTGGTGCTGGACCCGTCCCCTCAACGGCGTGAGGGGGGGATGTTGAGCGGCGAGTCGATGCGGACGGTGAGCACCGCGCCCTGCGGCAGCTCGACCTGCTTGCCCTCGGTCGCCGCGATGACGCCGCCGCCGCCGATGAGGATGCCGGCGAGCGCGCCCTTCACGCCGCCGAGGATGCCGCCGATGATCGCGCCGACACCGGCGCCCGCGCCGGCACGCCCGGCCTCACCGCGGATGCCTTCCCCCTCGATCGCCTTCGTCACGGTGCCGCGCATCGCGTAGTCACGCCCGTTGACCGTCACCTGGTCGAAGGCGACCGTCATCTTCGCCGTGCGGTTCGTGCGCGTGGCCGGTTCGACCGAGCTGATGATGCCGCGCATCAGCGCGCCGGTCGGAATCACGACGCGGCCGTCGACCGTCACGTCGGTCAGGGTGGTGGCCTCGAACCGGTCCTCGACCTGCGCGGTGCCCGAGTTCAGCGGCTGCTGCAGCCGCACGTCGAGCTCGGTGCCTGCCGGCACCTCACCGGGGCGGGCCGTCGTGCGGGACGGCCCTGACGTGCTGCCCTGATTCCCCGAGCCAAGACCGCCAGACCCGGGCGCCGCCGCCGGGAACCGGCTCGAAGACGTGGAGTCATTGCGTGCGCGCGAGCGCAGGTCGTCGATGCGATCGCGCAGGTCGGCGTACTCCCGGCGGGACACATTGTCCTTCCGGAGCTTCACCTTGAGGTAAATCACCTCGTCGCGCAGGTCGTCGAGTTCGGATTGCAGCTGCCCGGATCGGTCGGTGTCCCGCCCGCGGAACTGCTGCAGGTCGTTGCCGGCCTGGTAGACGCTGTCCTGCAGGCGCTGGATGTCGGTGCTGCTCACCGTCTGGGCGAATGCGGGCCCGGCGAGCGCGACAGACGCGAGCACGGCGAGGATGAATCTGGACACACGAAACATGATCGGAACCTCCATCGGAGACGTCGGGCGAGGCGTGCGGGACGTCAGCCCGTGCTGAGCCCGCTGCAAGGGCCAGACCGCTGGGGAACGGTTCAGCTCAAGTGTTTCAGGGTCAGTTGCGCCACGGCATCAGCCGCTCGATCCAGCTGATCCGTGTGAGGTCGTTGTAGATGACGGTGACCATCAGCATCAGGATCACGACGAAGCCGGCCAGGAGCATCTTCTCCTTCACCTGCATGCTGAAGTCGCGGCGCGCGATCCCCTCGAGACCCATGATGAGGATGTGTCCGCCGTCGAGCATCGGAATCGGGAACAGGTTGAGCAGCCCGAGGTTGAGGCTCAGCGTCGCCATCAGCGAGAAGAGCGCCGCCCAGCCGAGCTGGGCCGATTCGCCCGACAGCTGGGCAATTGCAACGGGTCCCTGCAGCTGCTTGAGCGACGTCTGGCCGACGAAGAGACCGCCGATCGTACGGAAGATGAGGCCGGTGCCCTCGATGTTGCGCTCGACGCTCAGCTTCACCGCCTCGAACGGCCCGGGCTTGAAGGTGCGCGTCCGCTGGTTGAGGATCACGCCGATCAGCCCCTTGTCGTCAGGGGTGACGGTGATGGCGACGTCAGCCTCGCCCCGGCGGACGCCCAGGCTCAGCGGCTTGCTCGCGCTGCCCGAGATCGCCTGACGCAGCTGCAGGCCGGTGGCGGTGTGCTGCCCGTTCACCGCGACGATCAGGTCCTGCGCCTGGATGCCCGCCTTGTCGGCGGGGCTGTTCGGCACCACCGACTGGATGAGCGGCGTCGCCTCGGGCATCACGCCCGCGTC
>CANIAI010000275.1 GCA_947465275.1 Acidobacteriota bacterium
CAGTACTTCCTCTACTGGGAAGACGCCGACCTCTGCCGCCGCCTGCGCGCGGCCGGCTGGCACGTGCGCTACGTGCCCGGTGCTGTCGCCATGCACCGCGTCGGGCACTCGAGCCGCACCGCGAAGGCGGGGTCGCTCCGTGCCTTCCACCGAAGCGCCTACCTGTACTACCGGACGCACGTGGCCCCCGGTCGGCTCGACCCGCGGCGGCCGATCGCGCGCGTCCTCCTGGCCCTGCGCTGCTGGTGGCAGCTCCGCGGCGTGCCGCGGTAGCGCGCCCGTTCGCCCGGCCCCTCAGTCCGCGTCCGCCACCAGTCCCGCCACGCGTTCCGCGATCGCCAGGCAGGCCGTGAGTCCGGGGGACTCGATCCCGGCCGCCTGCACCACGCGCGGGTTCCGCGCGTCCCGTCCAATCAGGAAGTCGGCGAACGACTCACCGGGCGGATGCAGCTTCGGCCTGATGCCGCTGCCGCCGGGCCGGAGGTCCGCGAGTGTGAGCATCGGCAGCAGTGCCCGCGCGGGTTCGAGGAAGGCGTCGACCGGCAGGCGACCGTCCTCGTAGTCATCCTTCCGCTCCTGGTAGCGGACGGTGGGTCCCAGCATGACCGCCCCCTGCACCGTGCGCGTGAGGTGCACGCCGAGTCCGTGGCCCGAGGCCTCGGGCAGCGGGTAGACGAGCCCGTTCACCAGTCCGCGCCGTGCCGGCACCAGCTCGGCGTATTCGCCGCGGCAGGGATAGATGCGGTAGGTGGACGCGCCGAGCATCGCCGAGACCGCGTCGGCGTGGAGACCGGCCGCGTTCACCACCGTGCGGGCGAGGATGTGCTCGGAAGGCGTCCGGAGCTCGATGCCATCGGCCCGCTCGTCGGCCCCCACGAGCGGCGTCGACGGCAGCAGCGCGACGTCGGCATCGGCGCAGAGCCGGGCGAGGGTCCGCACCAGCGCTTCGGCCTCGAGGATGCCGGTGTTCGGCGACCAGACGGCGGGCGCGGGACGGATGTGCGGTTCGCGGGCGTGCACCGCCTGGGCGTCGAGCACCTCGAGCCCGCGGGCGCCGTTCGCCGTGCCGCGCGCCGCGAGCGCCTCGAGCGCCGGCAGGTCGGCCGGGCCGGCGCCGACGATCAGCTTGCCGCAGCGGACGTGCGGCACCTCGTACTGCGCGCAGAACGCATACAGCCGCTCCGCCCCCTCGACGCAGAGCGTGCCCTTCAGCGAGCCGGCCGGGTAGTAGATGCCGGCATGGATCACCTGGCTGTTGTGGGTGCTGGTGGCGCTGCCTGGGCGCGGTTCGCGTTCCAGCAGGCAGACGGTGCGGCCGCGACGGGCGAGCGTCCACGCGGCGGCCAGCCCCACGACCCCGCCGCCAACCACCGCGGTATCAACGTGTTCCATGCGTTTGTGCGACCGATCCGCGTTGGGGTACGATGCCTCGGTTGTCCACTCCGCCGTCCGTGCCCCTGCTCGATCTGCGGCTCCAGTATGCGTCCATCCGTGACGGGGTGACCGCGGCCATCGAGCGTGTCTGCACCAGCCAGCAGTTCATCATGGGTCCTGAAGTCGACCAGCTCGAGCGCGAGCTCGAGGGGTCGATCGGGGTCGCCCACGCGGTCTCGGTCTCGTCGGGCACCGATGCCCTGCTGTTGAGCCTGATGGCGCTCGGCATCGGTCCGGGCGACGAGGTCATCACCCCCACCTTCTCGTTCTTCGCGACCGCCGGATCGGTGGCCCGCACCGGAGCCACGCCGGTCTTTGTCGACGTCGACCCGGTCACCCTCATGCTGGAACCTGCGGGGGTGGCACGCGCCGTGACGTCGCGCACGAAGGCCGTCATCCCGGTGCACCTCTTCGGCCTCTGCGCCGACGTCGACGCGCTCCGGGCGGGGCTCCCGTCGGCCGTGCACGTCGTCGAGGACGCGGCGCAGGCGATCGGCGCCACGATCGACGGCCGCCAGGCCGGCACCCTCGGCACGTTCGGCTGCTTCTCGTTCTTCCCAAGCAAGAACCTGGGCGCGTTCGGTGACGCCGGTCTCGTGACCACCAACGACCCGGCGCTGGCGGCGCGCGCGCGGATGCTGCGGAACCACGGCTCCGAGGTGAAGTACATCCACACCGCCATCGGCGCGAACTTCCGGATGGACGCGCTGCAGGCGGCGATCCTGCGCGTGAAGCTGCCGCACCTCGCCGGCTGGAACGCCCGCCGTCGCGCCAACGCGGCCACCTACGCGCGCCTGTTCCGCGAGGCAGGGCTCGGCGACATCGTGCGCCTCCCGGTCGAGCCGGCCGGACGGGTTCACATCTACCACCAGTACGTCGTACGGGTGCCCCGGCGTGACGACCTGCGCGCCCACCTCGCCGCGCGCGGCATCGGGTCCGAGGTCTACTACCCGGTGCCCTTCCACCGGCAGGCCTGCTTCGCGGGGCTGGCGGACGTGACGGCGTTTCCGCACGCCGACGCGGCGGCCGCCGACGTGCTCGCGCTGCCGATCTTCCCCGAACTGACCGTCGACCAGCAGGCGGCCGTGGTGGAGGCGATCGCGGGGTTCTACCGGTGACACGGCGGCGCGTCCTGGTGACGGGCGCCCGCGGGCAGCTGGGTGACGCGGTCGTGCGCGCCTTCGCGGACGACGACGTCGTCGCCAGCACCAGGGCGACGCTCGACATCACGAACCCCGCCGCCGTGGCCCGCGAGGTCGCCGCGCTCCGGCCCGCCGTGATCGTCAACTGCGCGGCGTTCAACGACGTCGACGGCGCCGAGGACCGGCCCGAGGACGCACTGGCGGCGAACGCCTTCGCCGTGCGCTCGCTGGCGCGGGCCGCGGATGCCGCCGGGGCGCTGCTGGTGCACTACGGCACCGACTTCGTGTTCGACGGGAACGCGACCGAGCCGTACAATGAAGAGTCGGCCCCGTCCCCCCGGAGCGTCTATGCCGCCTCCAAGCTGCTGGGGGAATGGTTCGCGCTCGAGGCGGCCGCCGGGTTCGTGCTTCGGGTCGAGAGCCTGTTCGGCACGCCCGAGGGGTGGACCGGACGTCTTGGCACCCTCGATCGGATGCTGCAGGCGCTGCGGGAGGGCCGTGAGGTCGTCGCCTTCACCGACCGCATCGTGTCACCGAGCGCGGTCGACGACGTCGCGGCGGCCACGAAGCATCTGGTTGCAGGTGGTGCGGCGCCGGGGCTGTATCACTGCGTGAACTCCGGCTCGGCGAGCTGGCACGACGTGGCGGTCGAGGCAGCCCGGCTGCTCGGGGTGACACCGCGCATCCGTCCTGTCACAACGGCCGACGTGACGATGCGGGCGACGCGCCCGCGCTACTGTGTGCTGTCGAATGCGCGACTTGCCGCCGCCGGCTTCACGATGCCCGACTGGCAGGACGCGCTCCGGCGCTCCCTTCCGCGGACGCGGGAGACGGCTGCGGGTCGACCGCAGGGAGAAGAGAGATAGTGACGAAACGAGCGATCATCACCGGGATATCCGGCCAGGACGGCTCGTACCTCGCCGAGCTGCTGCTCGAGAAGGGCTACGAGGTCACCGGTGTCGTCCGGCGGACGAGCGCGGCCAACTACTGGCGCATCGAGCACCTGCTGGACCGGATCACGCTCCGGCCCGGCGACGTGCTCGACCAGATGTCGCTGATGCGCATCGTGCAGGACGTACGGCCGCACGAGTTCTACAACCTGGCGGCGATGTCGTTCGTGCCGGCCTCGTGGGATCAGCCGCTGCTCACCGGTGAGTACAACTCGCAGGGCGTCACGCGGATGCTCGAAGCCATCCGGCAGGTCGACCCCGGCGTGCGCATCTACCAGGCGTCGTCGAGCGAGATGTACGGCCGGGTGCGCGAGGTGCCGCAGACCGAGCTCACGCCGTTCTACCCGCGCAGTCCATACGGCGTCTCGAAGGTATTCGGCCACTACATCACGGTGAACTACCGCGAGAGCTACGGGCTGTTCGCCTGTTCGGGCATCCTCTTCAACCACGAGTCGCCGCGCCGCGGACTCGAGTTCGTCACCCGCAAGGTCACCGACGGCGTGGCGAGCATCAAGCTC
>CANIAI010000276.1 GCA_947465275.1 Acidobacteriota bacterium
CGAACACGACGATCTGCCCGAGCTCGACGAGACCTCCGCTGACGAGCGGCTCCAGGTGCTCCCGGGCGAGCTGCCGATCCTGCCGCTCCGCGACACCGTGCTGTTCCCGAACTCGTTCATGCCGCTCGCCGTGGCGCGCGAGAGCTCGGTGCGCCTGATCGACGAGGCGATCTCGGCCGGCAAGCTCATCGGGGTGTTCACGCAGAAGGAGGCATCGGTCGAGGAGCCGCTGCGCGACGACCTGTACTCCGTCGGCACGGCCAGCCACATCCACAAGATGTTCAAGCTGCCCGACGGCAGCCTGCGGCTCATCGTGCAGGGGCTGTCGCGCGTGCAGCTCGAGGAGGTCACCGAGACCAAGCCGTACCTGCGGGCGCGGGTGGTCGCGGCGGCCGAGGCGCTGCGCGAGGACGACCGGCTCGAGATCGACGCGCTGCTGCGGAACATCAAGACCAACTTCCAGCAGGTGGTGTCACTCTCGCCGCTCCTGTCCGACGACCTGCAGACGCTCGCCGGCAACATCGCGGAGCCGGGGCGGCTCACCGACTTCATCGCGTCGAGCCTCACCACGATCTCGACCGCCGTGAAGCAGGAAGTGCTCGAGACGCTCGACGTCCGCGCGCGAATGGACCTGCTGAACCGCGTGCTCATCAAGGAGCTCGAGGTGCTCGAGCTCGGCTCGCGCATCCAGTCGCAGGTGCAGTCGGAGGTCGGCAAGAACCAGCGCGACTACTTCCTGCGCGAGCAGCTGAAGGCCATCCAGAAGGAGCTCGGCGAGAGCGACGACCAGACGAAGGAAGTCGAGGAGCTGCAGGAGAAGGTTGAGGCCGCCGGCATGCCCGAGGCGGTGAAGAAGGAAGCGCTGCGCGAACTCGACCGGCTCTCGAAGATGCCGGTGGCGGCCGCCGAGTACACCGTCTCGCGCACGTATCTCGACTGGCTCGTGGCGCTGCCGTGGCAGGTGCGCACCGAGGAAGTGATCGACCTGCCGAAGACCAAGTCGGTGCTCGACGCCGACCACTCGGGCCTCGAGAAGGCGAAGGACCGCATCCTCGAGTACCTCGCCGTGCGGAAGCTGAACCCGGCGATGAAGGGGCCCATCCTCTGCTTCGCCGGCCCCCCCGGCGTCGGTAAGACGTCGCTCGCCCGCTCGATTGCCCAGTCGCTCGGCCGCAAGTTCGTGCGCGTGTCGCTCGGCGGCATGCGTGACGAAGCCGAGATTCGCGGCCACCGGCGCACCTACATCGGCGCGCTGCCGGGGCAGATCGTCCAGGGGCTGCGGCGCGCCGAGTCGAAGAACCCGGTGTTCATCCTCGACGAGATCGACAAGCTCGGCTCCGACTTCCGGGGCGACCCGGCGTCGGCGCTGCTCGAGGTGCTCGATCCCGAGCAGAACAGCACGTTCCGCGATCACTACCTCGACGTGCCGTTCGACCTGTCCGAGGTGCTCTTCATCACCACCGCGAACGTGCTCGACCCGATTCCGCCCGCCCTGCGCGACCGCATGGAGGTGCTCGAGATTCCGGGCTACACCGAGGAAGAGAAGCTCAAGATCGCGCGCGAGCACCTGGTGCAGAAGCAGGTGACCAACCACGGGCTCACCAGCGAACAGCTCGCGATCACCGACGACGCGCTGCGCGCGGTGATTCGCGGCTACACGCGCGAGGCGGGCGTGCGCAACCTCGAACGCGAGATCGGCTCGCTCTGCCGCAAGGCGGCGCGCCGCCGCGCCGAGGGGAACGAGGAGCCGCTCATCATCACGTCGCAGGTGGTGCAGGAGCTGCTGGGCGCGCCCATCTTCCTCGACGAGGAGATGGAGGAGCGCACCAAGAACCCGGGTGTGGCCATCGGCCTCGCCTGGACGCCCGCGGGCGGCGACGTGCTCTTCATCGAGGCGTCACGCATGGCGGGCGCCGCCACGCTCACGCTCACCGGACAGCTCGGTGACGTGATGAAGGAGTCAGCCCGCGCGGCCCTTTCCTGGTTCCGCGCGCACGCGGCCGCCTACGGGGCGGATCCCGACTTCTTCAAGAACGCCGAGGTTCACCTGCACGTGCCGTCGGGCGCGATTCCGAAGGATGGCCCGTCGGCCGGCGTGACGATGGCCACCGCGCTCGCCTCGGAGGTGACGCGGCGTCCCGTGCGCGGCGACCTCGCGATGACGGGCGAGATCACGCTCTCGGGACGCGTGCTCCCGGTCGGCGGCATCAAGGAGAAGGTGCTGGCGGCCAGGCGTGTGGGCATCCGCGAGGTGATCCTGCCGCGGCAGAACGAGAAGAACGTGAAGGAGGACCTCACCGAGGAACTCCGGCGCGACATGACGATCCACTACGTGCAGACGGTCGACGAGGTGCTGCTGCTGGCGCTGCTGCCGGCGGGTGGCGCCCCGGGCAAGGCGGCGGGCGACCAGAAGGTCGAGCGGCGCGTGCAGCCGCCGCTGCAGTAGATCTAGGGAAGCAGGGCGAGGCCGGCGACGGTCTTCAGGTCGATGATGTCGCCGGTGGCGATCATCGCCCTGATGGCGTCGGGGGTGAACCGCCCGATCTCGATCTCTTCGTCCTCGTCGGGCGTGGCCGACTCGTCGGCGCGCGGCGCGCGCAGCCCGGTGGCGAGGTAGACGTGCATCTCCTCATCGCAGTAGCCGGGCGTCGGGAAGAAGGCGCCGAGCTTCTCGAGGCGGTCGGGCACCAACTCGATCTCTTCATGGCACTCGCGACGGGCGGCCTCGAGCGGGTCTTCGCCCGGCTTGAGGCTCCCCGCCGGCAGCTCCCACGCCCAGCGTCCGATCGGATGCCGGTACTGCCGCACCAGCACGACCTCGCCAGCCTCGGTCACCGGCAGCAGCACCACCGACCCCGGGTGCCGCACGATCTCGGCGTCGAGCGCATGCCCGCCCGGCAGCGTGATCGACTCGACGCGCACCCTGAAGATGCGCCCCTCGAAGATTTCGCGGACGTGGTGCGGCTCGACCCGGCTGCTCATCACGACTCTTCTTCCTCGCCCCAGCCCGGAATCGCCTCGAGCACCTCGAGCAGGTCGGCCGGCAGCGGCGTCACGAACTCGAGCCGGTGCCCCTCGCGCGGGTGCGTGAAGGCCAGCCGGGCCGCGTGCAGGAAGGGACGCTGCAGCCGCTGTACCGCCCGGATGTCGCCCGCGACGCGACGGTGGACGCCACCGTAGAGGCTGTCGCCCACGATGGGGTGACCGATCTCGCTGAGGTGGACACGAATCTGGTGCGTCCGTCCCGTGTGGATGGCCACCTGGCAGAGCGTGACACCCGCCAGGTGCTTCGCGCGCGTGATGCGCGTCACCGCGTTGCGCGCCCGGCGCGCCCGCGACGTCATCTTCTGCCGGTTCGTCGAATCGCGGCCGATGGCGGTCTCGATGCGGCGGCCCGCCTGCACCACGCCCCAGACGAGCGCGATGTATTCCTTCTCGACCTCACGGTCGTGGAACTGCCGCGACAGCTCCTGGTGCGCCGCGTCGTTCTTCGCCACCACCATGACACCCGAGGTGCCGCGGTCGAGCCGGTGGACGATGCCCGGGCGCAGTTCCCCGCCGACGCCGCTCAGGTCGGTCAGGTGGTGGAGCAGCGCGTTCACGAGCGTGCCGGACGTGTGCCCGGCGGCGGGATGGACGACCATGCCGGCCGGCTTGTTGAGCACGGCGATGTCGGCATCCTGGTAGAGGATCTCGAGCGGCAGCTCCTCGGCCACGGCGGTGGTCGGCGCCGCCTCGGGCAGCGTCACCTGGACCCGATCGCGCGCGTGCAGGGCGAGGTTGGGCCGCGCGGTGCGGTTGGGCACGGTCACCGCCCCCGACTCGATCAGCTTCTGCAGCTGCGAGCGGGAGTAGTCGCCCAGCACGGAGACGAGGAAGCGGTCGAGCCGCAGCCCCTCATGCTCCTCGGTAATCTCGAAATCGCGTGTCTCCACTCGTTACGCCGTCGCCTTTCCATTCCGCCTGCGTTGCACCTGCAACGCGATCAGTCCCAGTCCCGCGACCGCCACCAGCAGCGCCGCCAGCTGCGTCACCATCAGGC
>CANIAI010000277.1 GCA_947465275.1 Acidobacteriota bacterium
CCGCCCGCATCGCCGACCCGGGCCCGTGGCGCAGCGCGTGGCGTGCGACGACCGCGGTGGCGGCCCCCGGCGTGAAGACGACCAGCGCGGTGAACGCGAGAAAGCCCCAGAGCGCGCCCACGCTAGTGCTCGCGCTCCAGCAGCCGATCGACCTCTGGCAGCACGAGTTCGGCCGGAGCCGCGATCGCCAGGTCGACGACACCCGAGGCGGGCGTCTCGTCGGGATTGATCTCCGCCGTGAAGGCGCCGTGCCGCTGCGCCTCGTGCACGAACCCCGCGGCCGGATAGACCACGGCGGACGTGCCCACCGTGAGAAACAGGTCGCAGTGGGTGGCGGCTCGCGCGTCCGCGAGGGTCGCCCCGTCGAGTGCCTCACCGAACCAGACGACGGCCGGGCGGGCCCTGGCGCCGCAATGCGGGCAGGAGCGCGGCGTCGCGTCATCGGCGGCGAGGTCGCGCCACGGCGTGCATCCGGCGGCGCAGCCGGCCGCGCACGAGAGTTCCCAGATCGAACCGTGCAGGCGGGTCAGGTGCACGGTACCGGCCCGGACGTGCAGGTCGTCCACGTTCTGCGTGAGGACGCGCCACGCCGGGTGCTGTCGCGACCAGCGGGCAATCACCTCGTGGGCCGGGTTCGGCGCGCAGGCGGCGACGCGGGCACGCCGCCAGGCATACCACTCCCAGACCGCGTCTGGGTCGCGCTCGAACGCCTCGGGCGTGGCGAGGTCTTCCGGGCGCTGCTGCTTCCAGAGCCCGTCCCGCCCCCGGAACGTCGGCACGCCGCTGGCGGCCGACACCCCCGCGCCGGTCAGGATGGTGGTGCGCCGGGCCGAGCGGAGCCGGGCGGCCAGTGCCGTCAGCGCCGGCGAAGGCATCGGGGAAAGCGACATCACGGGAATCATAGCTGCCGGCGGCGGCGCCCCCCTCAAGCGCACCGGCCCGAGGCCGATGTGTCAGAGGGGGATTCCCGATGACGACATTCGACGCCGACGCCCTGCTCGCCGAATACGGTGACGAGGAGCTCATCGCGGAGCTCGTGCAGCTCTGGCTCGACCAGGCCGCGCCGCAGATGCAGGCCATCGACGCGGCCATCGCTGCCGGTGATGCGACCGGGCTCAAGCGCGCCGCCCACAAGATGCGCGGCACCATCGCGACGTTCGGCGCCGCCGAGGCGGTCTCGGTCGCGGAGCAACTCGAAGCCATCGGGGTGAGCGGCGCCTGTGCCGGTGCGACGGCGCTCTCGGCGCAGCTCGCGACCCACGTCCGCGCGCTCTGCGACGGCGCGAGCGCCTGGCTCGCCACCCAGCCGCAGGCCCACTGACGCCGTTCGCCGACCGGCCGCCTACGGCGCCGGGCTCACCGCCGGCAGCTGCTGCGCGCGTGCCAGGTGGATGCCGTTGAACAGGAACTTGAACGTGCCGTGCGGCTGACCGCGGAACACGATTTCCGGGCCGAAGAGCAGCACGCGTCCCGCCCCGAGCGGCGCCTCGACGACCGCGGCGCCTCCCGCCAGGTAGCCCTGCCCCCACGCCCAGCCGCTGCGCAACGGCGTCGGATCGGTGAACGACGCGATCGCACGGATGCCGCGACGGTCGGCCCCCGGGTCGAGCGCGTGCACCGGTCTGTTGTCGAAGAAGACGTCCACCTGCGAGTCGAGCCCCCACGCCACCGGCTGGCTCGTGTCGACGCTCACCCGCAGGATCGATCCCGGCACATAGAACTGCTCGGGCGGCAGCGGCTCGACGCGGCCGCCGCGGTTCACCGCGAGTGCGTTCCCGATCGGGAGGCCGAGGTGCGCCCCGACCGCCGTGGAGTGCCCGATCGCGAGCAGCGTGCCACCCGCCTCGGCGAACGCCCGCAGCTGGGGGATGGTGCGCGACAGCGTGATGATGCCGGTGCGGGCGCGATCGGCCGGAGGGATGAGGGCGAGCGCCGGGGCGCCGTCGGAATAGCGGTCAGCGCTGTCACGACCCGGGATCGCGCCGTCCGGGAAGACGAGCACGTCGAAGCGCGACGCGAGGTTGCCGGCGTCGAGCGCCTGCGGATACACCAGCTCGTACGGGAACTCGAACTGCTCGAGCACGAAGCGCACCCATCCGCTCTCGGGTGAACCGCCATAGCGATCCCACAGCCCGATGCGCACCGGGCGAATCCGGATGACGCCGCCGGCCGGCGCCGTGGCCACGCCCCGCACCGTCACGCCCCGCTCCGCCGCCACCGCGCGCAGGATCGGCAGCACGCGCGGCTCCGCCGGCACGTAGATGCCGTCATCCCGTGTCCAGTAGACGGCCGCGCCGGCGGCGAGCAGGCGGTTGACCGCCACCGCCGCGTCGTTCTCGCGATGCGACAGCAGGTAGCCGACGGCGGCCTCCGCGTCCCGCACCTCGCCCGCCGGGACCGCCGCGAGTCCGCGCACCGGTTCGAACGGTCCCTGGAAGGCGTCGAGCAGGCGATCGAAGCGGACGCCCATCTGGAACGCGAGCGTCCAGCCGGCGCTGTCATAGGGCGGTGTCGGCGGCCCGCCCGGGTACTGGAAGTCGTCGGGATGGTCCTGCGGCTCGAACATGTCGAGCACGTGCGGGCGGAACGCCTGCGCCGTCCGGACGACGAACGACCCCGCGGGGTACCTCGCGTCCCCGATGCGGAACGGCCCGGTGGCCCGCTCGACCCGCACGCCGGTGCGGATCAGCGCGTTGACGAACTTCGTCGCCGTCGGGAAGTCGGGCTGGTCCGCGGGAATCACGTAGCCGCGCGCGTCTCGCGCGGCGAGGTCGCCGGGCTGCACGCGCCGGTGCGGCGACGGCGTCCAGCTGTCGCGGCTGCCGCGCTCGATCGCGTTCCGCCCCATCCGGTAGGCGTTGAACAGCAGCGTCTCCCGGTTGCGCGAGGCCGCGTCGATCACCGCGCGGTTGGCGGTCAGCGAATAGTCGATCGACTGGCGGAAGTGCCACGCCTGCGGGGCGATCGGGAACGGCAGGTCGGCGCTCGGCAGCTGCGCCTCGGCGACGTACGGGATGCGCGTGGGCGTGGGGCTGCCGATGGTCTCGGTCAGCAGGCCGATCTGGTTGTGGAAGTAGACCGTGGTGCGGAGGCCGCCGTTCCACCAGGTCGAATAGGTGGAGCCCGACCGCATCGTGACGCCCGCCTTCCCTTCCGCCGCGAACCGCGTCTGCATCGCCGCACCGAGCAGGTCGACGCTCAACGGGACGAGCGGGTCGAACACATAGTTGAACGGTCCGCGGAACGGGGGCGCGAACATGACCGTGCCCGCGGGCCCCGTCTGGTGATGGTCGTAGATCACCTGCGGGAACCATTCGTCGTAGAGCACGCGGTTCAGGTTGATCGTCTCGGGCTGCGTCGACATGTAGAAGTCGCGGTTGTTGTCGTGCCCCGCGTACTTCTGGTAGAGGCGCGGCACGCCGGCGAGCGTGCGGCTCGAGGCAGGCCGCTGCCGCATGTACCAGTCGGCGACCAGATCGTGGCCGTCGGGATTCGCGTCGACCACCAGCACGACGACGTCGCGCAGGAAGCGCCGCGTCTCGTCGTCGTTCCGGCTCACCAGCTGGTACACCGTCTCGATCAGCTGTTGCGACCCGAGCACTTCGTCGGCATGGATGCCGCCGGCGATCAGCACGACGCTGCGGCCCTCGGAGGCGAGCGCCCGCGCGGCCGCGTCGTCGAGTCCGTCGGCGAGCGCTAGCTGGCGCGCGATCGCCTTCAGGCGATCGAGGCGGGCGAGGTTGTCGGGGTCACTGATGACGGCCATCCACTGCGTGCGCCCCTCGGCGGTGCGCCCGATGTCCTGCAGGGCGAGCCGGTCCGATTCGCGGTCGAGACGCTGCCAGTAGTCCTCGAGCTGACGGTAGGTGGCGAGGAAGTAGTCGTCACCGATCGCGGCCCCGAACTGCTGCACCGGGGTGGTGATCGGGGAGGTCCCCTGCGTGCTCGCCTGCGAGGCCGCCAGGGCCACGCCGAGCACCAGCAGCAGCCCGAGCCGCAGGCGCGGCCAGAGGTTCGACATCGGCCGCTATGATA
>CANIAI010000278.1 GCA_947465275.1 Acidobacteriota bacterium
ACGTCGACGTGCCGACGGCGAAGATCATCGCGGTCAACGTCGGCACCGCGCCGGCGCCGGCGCCCGGACAGGCCGGCCCGGGCGGCCTGCCGGTGATGGGACCGTCGCTGCTCTGCAGCCTCACCGCCTACGTCGAGCCGCTCCCGGCCGAGCAGCTCAAGAAGCGCTACGGCACGAAGGCGAACTACGTGAAGCAGTTCGAGGCGAAGCTCGCCGAGGCCGAGAAGGCCGGCTGGTCGCTGCCCGTGTACCACGACCTGATCCTTGGCGATGCCAGGGCGGTGAACTTCTAGGTCCGCCACCCCCGAGCTGGCCGCCCGGCCGGCTCCGGCCCCACTCCGCCCACCGCTGCACGGTCAATGCGTGCAGTGGTGGGCATCCGCTGGAGTGCGGGCTCCCAGATCCCGATACCGACGACGGGAGAGGAGTCTCCCCGACCGGCATGTCCTGGATACGCCCCCTGCCGCGGACGGTCACCCGTCCGCTTACGTACCTGATCGTCGTCGCCTGGGTGGCGACGATGGGCACCCTCGTGTACCGCGCCTATATCGCGCCGACGGCGATTCTTGCCGCCGACCTGGCGAAGTACGGCTCGAGCGCGCAGTGGAAGGGGATCTATTACCGCGGCGCGAAGGTCGGCTTCTCGGTCGGCCAGACGGTCGCGCTGCCGGACGGCGGCTTCGAGCTGCAGGAAGACGGGCAGATCGAGATGACGCTGCTCGGCGCGGCGTCGAGCGCCAGGCTCCACACGAGCGCGCGGGTCGACCAGGCGTTCGCGCTCCGCTCGTTCGACTTCTCGATGGACCCGGGCACCGGGGCCGTCCGGGTGCACGGCACCGTTGACGGCACGCGGCTCGCGCTCACGATCGGCACGGCGGCCGGTGAGCGGAGCCAGATCGTCGACCTCGACGAGCCGCCAGCCCTCTCGCTGAACCTCGGTCGCCGTCTCGCGGCCGGCAAGCTGATTCCTGGCGCCACCTACCAGTGGAGCGTCTTCGACCCGGCGACGCTCCGGAACACGCCGATGCGGGTCGCGGTCGGCGCGCGCGAGATCGTCCGCACGGGCGAGGTGGCGATTCCGGCGTTCCGCGTCGAGATGGCGAGCGCCGGCCTGACGATCACCTCGTGGGTGACCGACACCGGCGAGATCGTCCGCGAAGACAGCCCGATGGGGCTGATCACCATCCGCGAGTCGGCGCAGACCGCGCAGGCGATGGCCGTGTCGGGACGGCGCCGCACCGACATGCTGCAGAGTGCCGCGGTCGTGCCGCAGATGCGCGGGCAGATCGACGACCCGCGCGACGTGGAGCGGCTGCGGCTGCGCCTCACCGGCGCGCAGATTCCGTCCGCCGACATGGACGGCGTCGGCCAGCGCGTCGACGGCGACATCGTGGACATCCGGAGCGCGCGCACGCTGCGTCCGGGTCCGGTCGACCCGGAACTGGCGCGCTACACCGGGCCGGAGCCGTTCATCGAGAGTGACGCGCCGGAGATCGCCGCCGAGACGGCGCGCGCCGTGCGCGGCTCGACCGATCCGCGCGAGACCGCCGAGCGGCTGACCCGCTACGTGAACGCGCTGCTCGACAAGAAGCCGACGATCAGCCTCCCCTCGGCCCGTCAGGTGCTCGCCACGAAGATCGGCGACTGCAACGAGCACACGGTGCTCTACGTGGCGATGGCGCGCGCGGCCGGACTCCCCGCCCGCATCGCCGTGGGGCTCACCTTCGTCAGCGGCGCGTTCTACTACCACGCCTGGCCCGAGGTCTGGATCAGCGAGAGCCCGGCCCGCGGCTACTGGCTGCCGGTCGACCCGACGCTCAACCAGTTTCCGGCCGACGGCACGCACCTGCGCCTCGTGCGCGGCGGCCTCGACCAGCAGGCGGCGATCCTGCCGCTCCTCGGACGGCTGCGGATGACGGTGCTCGACCTCGAGGTGACCCCCGGTTCGGCAAAGGTCACCGTCGGCGCGTCCCGGGACTGACCGCTGAACTCCCGCCTGCACGAGCGAACCGATTCATGATCACCCTCCAGAACCTGGTCAAGCGTTACGGCGCGTTCACCGCGGTCGACGGCATCAGCCTCGAGGTGCCGCCCGGGGAACTCCACGGCTTCCTCGGCCCCAACGGCGCGGGCAAGAGCACTACGTTCCGCATGGTGGCGGGCCTGCTCAAGCCGACGTCGGGCCGGGTGCTGGTGAACGGCGCCGACATCGCCACCGAACCCGAAGCGGCCAAGCGGTCACTCGGGTTCATCCCCGACCGCCCGTTCATCTACGAGAAGCTGACGGCCGGGGAGTTCCTGCGCTTCCACGCAGGCCTGTACGGGATGGCGGGCCACGAGGTCGATGCGCGCGTCACCGAGATGCTCCGGCTGTTCGAGCTGACCGCGTGGGAGCACCAGCTGGTCGAGAGCTTCTCGCACGGCATGAAGCAGCGGCTGGTGATGAGCGCCGCGTTCATGCATCGCCCGCGCGCGGTACTGGTCGACGAGCCGATGGTGGGCCTCGACCCGCGCGGCGCGCAGCTGATCAAGGCGGTCTTCCGCCGCATGACCGACCTCGGCGTCGCGATTCTCATGAGCACGCACACGCTCGAGGTCGCCGAGGAGATGTGCGATCGCGTGAGCATCGTGCTGAAGGGGACGATCATCGCGCAGGGCACCGTGGGCCAGGTGCGCGCGCTCACCGGAAGCGCCGACGCCCAGCTCACCTCGGTGTTCCTCACGCTGACCGGCGGAAGCGGGCTGCAGGAGATCGACGAGGCGGTGGCGTGAGTGCATTCCCGTACCTGCTGCTGCCCTCGGTCTGGGCCTGGCAGCACCGGACGCGGACGCGCGAGCGGGGCGACCTGCTGCGGACGGCGCTGTTCGGCGGGGTCGGCGTGCTCGTGTACGCCGTCCTGTTCGGCGGGGCGTACTGGCTGACAGGCCAGCTGACGCGCTACGACGAGGTGGGCGACTTCCTGATGCGCCTCGGCCTCTCGTGGATGTTCCTCACCTGCCTGTCGTTCCTCGCCTTCAGCGGCGTCGTGTCGGCGCTCTCCACGTTCTTCCTCGCGGACGACCTGCGCCTGCTGCTCGCGGCGCCGGTCGCGTCGAACCGCCTGTTCCACGCACGCTTCACGCGCACGGTCGCGCAGGCGTCCTGGATGGTGCTGGCGCTGATCGCGCCGGTGCTGGCCGGCATCGGCGTCGGCCGCGGGGCGCCGCCGTCGTACTACCTGGGCGTGCTGCTGGCGGTGGTGCCGTTCTGCGTCATCCCGGTCGCCTGCGGCACCGCCGTGACCTTCGCGCTGGTGAACGTGTTCCCGGCGCGCCGCGCGCGCGACCTGCTGATGCTGATGGGGCTGGTGTTCGCGGGCAGCGTCGTGCTCGTGCTCCGCTACATCCAGCCGGAGCAGCTGCTGCGCGTCGAGTCGCTCCCGGACGTGATGGCGTTCTTCTCGACGCTCCAGTCGCCGGTGACGCCGCTCCTGCCATCGTTCTGGGCCGGCGAGCTGCTCTACGCCAGCCTGCGCGGCGAGGCCGACTGGCTGCACCTGTCGGCGCTCTGGACCACGGCGCTCGCCTTCACGGTCACGCTGCGGGCGGCGAGCGAACGCTGGCACTTCGCCGGGTACAGCAAGTCGCAGGAGGCGCGGAAGGCGCGCTTCGCGCGCCACCGTGGCATCGAGCGCCTGGTGCGGATGCTGCCGCTCTCGCCGCACGGCCAGGAGCTGCTCATCAAGGACATCAAGGTGTTCCTGCGCGACGTGACGCAGTGGTCGCAGCTGCTCCTGCTGCTGGCGCTGGTGCTGATCTATCTCTACAACTTCAGCGTCCTCGATCTCGACCGCGTGCCGGCCATGGGGGCGGTGCTCAAGAACCTCTACGCCTTCCTCAACCTCGGGCTCGCCGGGCTGGTGATGGCGACCGTATCGGCGCGCTTCGTCTTCCCGGCGGTGTCGAGCGAGGGGGCGGCCTTCTGGGTGATTCGCACGTCGCCGGTCGCCATGCGCGACTTCCTCTGGGTGAAGTACTGGATGGGGC
>CANIAI010000279.1 GCA_947465275.1 Acidobacteriota bacterium
GCGCGGCGCCGGCGCCCGCACCCGCGCGAGCGCCCGCGCCACCATCGCGGCCGATCGGCGCGACGAAGGCGCGGAGCACCCGACCGTTCATCGGGTCGGCGGGCAGCGCGGTCACCGCCCACCGCCGCACATAGAGAGCCCCGTCGGGTGGCATGAGCCCGACGTCGGCACCGAGACTCGCGCCGTCTTCACCGAGGTACTCGAGAAATCCGTCCACCGATCGCGACCAGGCATCGGCGGCCGAGAGGGCGAGCCCACCGGCGTCTGCCGCGTCACGCAACTCCTCGAGCTTCTGGGTGGCGAGCAGCAGCGCATACGCCTGCTCGCGCGCCTGCCGGGTCGACCGGGTCGCCAGTGGCACCAGCCGGGCGAGTTCGGTGAAGGCGACGCAGAAGATCAGGGAGGCGACGAGGACTTCGATGAGGGAGAACCCGGATGGCGATCTGGGACAGGGGCGGAAGGACCGTTCAGCGACCATGCCCGGCAGGAGAGCAACGGGTCTGCCGCGGATGCCGTCCGCCGAAACGCGGCGATCTGCTGACGAAATGCGGTCACCTGACGCGCGGGCGGCGCCCTGAGCGCGAAAACCGCCGTCACTCAGGCGCCGGGGGGCGCGGAATCCGCGTTCGAGGGCTCGCTGAACGCGTTGACCCCCTCGACGTACGTCTTTCCGGGGCTGGTGGCACGCAAACAGAGGCTCACTCGACCCGTTCAGGGGCAACCTTTCGCGTCGAGGGGGCGAACGAGTGTCGATTCCCGGACAACGCGTGAGTTCTGGTGCCAGAACGACACGTCGTTTCAGGCGATGCACAGTGTGAACGGCTGGCGAACCGTTCTGCGTGCAGCGCCGATCACGATTGCGCGCAAGGCAGGGCAGTTTGTGTGCAACTGCCGACCGCGGCTCCGCGCTCGCGTTCAGAGGCCGACCGGCAGCGACACGAGCGACAGGGCGCCGACGAGCACCACCAGCACGAGCAGCGCCGTCCAGTCGACGCGCATCAGAAGCTCCGCCAGGTGAAGCCGCTCATCGTCGGGTTGCCCGCGATCATGGCGTTGACCTGCAGCGCGCGATCGTAGTGAATGCTGGCGCCGCCCATGTCGGTGACCTTGTTCGCGATGACTGACCCGAAGAAGTCGTTCAGACCGCCGAATGACGCGGACGCATTGGGTGCGTAGACGAGCGCCGCGGACTGGGCCCCGCCGGTGAGCTTGATGGCCTTGTTCCCGCCGTAGACGAGGCGGAACTGGTCGGGCTGGAACGTCGGGTTCGTGATCGACCCGCCCGTGAAATCGATCGGCGTGTTGACCGAGCCGCTCCCTGCCACCTGGAAGACGACCGGGCCAGACCCGAGCTTGATGTCGGAGTTCCCCTGGAAGCTCAGGCTGTTGACGATATAGGTACCGGCATTGAGGGTCAGGGTCGCTCCGCCGGTCACCTTTAGGTCGCCGAGCACCACCGGGGTCCCGCTGGCGGGGGTGAGCGTCGCACCGACCCCCGCGTTCGCCACACAAATCGGTGCCGCGAGGCCGCCGGCGCAGCCACTCTTCTGGGTGAACTGTGCAGTCGTGGTCGGCGGCGCCGGACTCGGCGCGGCCGGCGTCGGCCAGGTGATCGCCTGCGGCAGCTGTACGACCCCACCGTCCAGCTTCGGCGTGCCCGACAGCGTGAGCGCGGTGACGTTGCTGTCCGAGCAGGTCCCGACGCCGGTGCGGGGCGTGGACAGCGTTCCGTGAATGGTGGTGCTGCTGCCCAGCTCGGTCAGGTTGCCGTTGGTGCCGACGTTCCCACCCGATGCCGAGAAGACGGGCACACCGCCGACCAGCGCGTTGCGCGAGTCGTAGCTGTCTGTCGTGGCGCCGCCACCGAACATGAGCGCCTCGCACCCGCTGTCCTGTGCGAACGCCGCATACCTGAACACAGGGGCCTCCTGACGCTCGAGGATGCTGCTCACCTCGATACGGGCATCCGCCGCCCCCAGCGCCTGGATGCCTCGCCCGGTGATCTCCCACGTCTGCAGCGTGACCGGGTTGCCGGTGACGCCGTCGGTGATCTGCCGCATCGACACGAGCGTGGCCACCGCGACGTACCGGATCGTGCCGACGCCGGTCGTCAGCGTCCCGGCCGTGCTGTTCAGGAACGCCGTACGGACCGCCGCCACCGGGTAATTCGACGCAACGTCCGGATCGCTCGAGAGCACCACCGCCGCTCCCCCCACGCGCACGGGCGAGGTTGTCATGTCGTAGGCGCCGATCGGGTCGGCACCTGCCGTGCTCGGCGCGGCGTACGTATACAGGAGGTGGTTCGACGCGCTCTGCACGGCAGATTCGGCGGCGTACCTCGCCTGCGACAGCGTCTTGTAGTTGAAGCTCGAGAGCGTCTCCGTCCGCGAGACGAACATCATCGACGAGCCGATGGCCGAGAGCAGCAGCACCATGAACAGCGCGACGATCATCGCGATGCCCTCTTCGCCGGCGCGGCCGTCCTGTGCGCGGAATCGACGGGTCATGTGAGTCACCTGCCTTACGGGAGAAGGGCCTGCACTGACGCCGGCATCGGTTGCAGACGGTTGGTGATGCCGAGGCTCGCCAGCTCCCAGACGTTGAAGACATTCCGCGGCGAGACGTTCAGCAGCGCCTTGGTTTCGGTCTGCCGCTGCCGGGTCACCGGATCGACGCGCTGCGTCCGTACCGTCAGCGTGATCGCCACGTCGACGATGTAGGTGGTGCCGTTGACCGTCTCCCGCTGGTAGGTGAAGCAGGGCGTGTTGTCGGGGTTCACCTGGATGTTGTCGATCAGGATCTGCTCGACTCCGGGCGGGAGTTTCGCGCCGGCGTTGAACGCCATCACATTCCGGTAGAGGCGCCCGAAGCCGTCGTCCCCGATATCGCACCAGTACTCGATGTAGACCATCCGGCCGTCGCCATTGATGTCGCCGTAGATCTTCAGGCGCCCACCGGTGGAGCCGTTCACGATCGTGTCGGGTACGATGCCCGACCCGAACCCGCCGCGAACCGTCACCGGCGCGTTGGCAGCATGTGCCCGCGCGGTCGCGGAAACGGTGAGGGCGGTGGCACTGTTCACCGCGCCAATGGTGACGGTCTCTTCGCTGGCGCCCGTATCGACGACGATTCGCTCGCCCGCGAACATCCCGGCGGTCGAGCTCACGGTGAGCGCGGTCGTGGCCAGGCCGGCGGCCGCGGTGAGGGTCACTGCGGCGGGCAGGCTGACGCGTCCCGCCTGGCCGACCTCCTGCGTCAGTAGTTCCGTGGCGTTCCGCACGCCGTTGTGCAGGTCGGTGCGGTTCGTGACGGTCTCGTTGATGCGGGCCATGTCCATGACCCCCTTGAGCACCGTGCCCGACACGACCATGAGGAGCGTGAGCGAGACCATCAGCTCGATGAGCGTGAAGCCGGACTCACCGGCTCGGGGACCCAGGGTAGTGGCAGGCATCACGGCATCCTCAGGTTCGTCTTGAGCGCCGCGACCGTCGCCTGCGGCACCAGCCCGGCACCGCCGGCAGCCGACGCCCTCACGCGGGCAAGCACCGCGATGCGCTTCAGGTCGGCGCGCTCGAGGGTGACCCGCCAGACCCGCTGGTAGAACCAGTTCGCCGGTGGCGCGCCGTTCGCGGACGCCAGCACGTTCCCCTGTTCGTCCAGGTAGTCCACATAGGCGGCGACCGGCACGGTGGGGACGATGCTCCCGCCCACCGTCAACCCGCTGCCGCCATTCGGCAGCGCCGGAAACACCCGGGTATCGGTGATCTGGTCGCCGTAGTTCAGGGCCATCAACTGTTCGAGCTTGTCCTGCGCGTACTCGGTGGTGCGGGCGACCAGGTGCCCCTGATTCTCGGTCGTCTGCGTGGCGATGAACGCCATCGGCAGGACGCCGGCGGCGACGATGGCCAGCAGGCCGAGCGCGATGATCGTCTCGACGAGGGTGAAGCCGTCCGCGCGGCGGGCTGCGCCTCGGATGGGAGGGGTGTGCTGGGTGCTCATGCAGGGTTCC
>CANIAI010000280.1 GCA_947465275.1 Acidobacteriota bacterium
CACGTCCGTTGCGTGAGAGGCCACACTGCATGCCGCTGATCGACCGTGAACCCGATGATTTCTCCAGCGATGTCGGGACACGTGCGCTGTCGGTCACCGCGGTCGAGAATGACTTCGTTGCGCGGGTGTACGAAAAGCTCGCCAGTTCCTACGACCTGATCTTCGGGCCGACCCTCCACCCCGGCCGCCTCGTGGCGCTCGACCGGATGGGCATCAAGGCGGGCGACCGCATCCTCGAGGTCGGCGTCGGCACCGGCATCAACGCCTCGCTCTACCCGAAGAACTGCACCGTCACGGGCATCGACCTGTCGACGTCGATGCTCGACAAGGCGCGCGAGAAGGTGGCGAAGGAAGGGCTGCGCCACGTCCGGCTGTTCGAGATGGACGCGGCGAACATGGCGTTCCCGGACGATTCGTACGACATCGTCTACGCGCCCTACCTCATCAGTGTCGTGCCCGACCCGGTCAAGGTCGTCACCGAGATGCGGCGGGTCTGCCGTCCCGGTGGCCGGATCATCGTGCTGAACCACTTCCGCAGCGCGAACCCGCTGCTGTCGTGGTGCGAGCGCGCCATCTCGCCGCTCACCGTCCACATCGGCTTCAAGTCAGACCTCGACCTGCCGGGCTTCCTGGCTCAGGCGAACCTCAAGCCGGTGTCGATCGAGAAGGTGAACGTCCCGAAGATCTGGTCCCTCGTGACCTGCATCAAGTAGGGTGACCTGCATCACGTAGGGCGACCTGCGCCGGGCTCGAGCCCGACCCGCTCCTGAAACGACGAGAGGCGGCCGATTGGCCGCCTCTTCGTCTGTACGGTGCCTACGCCTTGGCCTTCGGCCGGCCGCGCGGCTTCTTCGGCGGCTTGTCGAGCGCCTTCAGCAGGATGTCCGCGGCGACGTCGGCGCCGTTGGTCTCGGGCTTCTTCTTGATCTTCGGCTGGTGGAGCAGCTTGTCGATCTGCGACTCCCACTTGCCGGCGAACAGGTCGTCGTGCGAGATGAACGCCGAGCGGAGATACTTCGGCATCTGCTCGACCAGGACCTCGTACTCGGGGAAGTGGCCGCGCGACGTGTAGAGCATCGCCGCGTCGTTGGCGATGCACTCCGAGATGATGCCGTAGCCCGGCTTGGTCACCACCGCCTCGGCGGCGCCGACGAGATCTTCGTAGCGCACGCCGGCGTCGTACATCGCCTCTTCGTTGACGGTGACGTAGGCGCCCTTGCGCTCCGAGGCCGCGGCTTCCTTCTTCAGGCGACCCAGCGGCTGGTTGCTGGTCATGACCACCGTGTACTTCTTGAACTTCGAGAGCGACTCGGTGTCGAGGCCGGGCAGCCCGTAGCCGCCGAACGAGACGAGCACGATCGGCTTGTCGGCCGGAATCTTCAGCAGCTTGCAGACCTCCTCCCGCGAGCGGGAGGCGTGGCGCGCGATGAACGGGATGTCGGTGACGTTGTTGAAGTTGTCGAAGCCGCCGTGCATCGGCAGCCGCAGCGTCATCGAGGCCTTCGCGTACGCGCCGCGAATGGTCGGCAGGAGCGACGGCGCGAGGCGCACGCGCGGGTAGTCGGCGTAGACCCAGTCCCACGTGAAGTTGCCGATGGCAATCGAGGGGATGCCGGCCGACGCGCCCACCGCGAACGCGAGCGGGGGGATGTCGCCGACGATCAGCCCGGCGCCGAGTTCACGCAGCGAGCGGGTCTCGCTGGCGGCGCGCGTCACCATGTCGCTGTGGAACGAGGAGGCGCGACGGATGCTGTCGGCCTCGTCGAGCGTCAGCGCATCGAGCTGCACGATGCCGGTGTCGCATTCGAGCGTGCTGAAGGAGACCTTGCCCTTGACGGTCAGGTCGAACAGCCACCGGGGCGCCGACGTGCGGACGCCGATGCGCGTCTCGGGCCGCTTGGCCAGGATGGCGTTGATGACCTCGATGGACCGCGATGCGTGGCCGAAGCCGTGCCCGGAAATGTAGAAGACGATGGCGGACGCCACTAGTGTCCCTTCAGGAGCCTGTTACGTTGGTCTGCAGGTCGCGCGCCGCGAAGGCCGTCCGCACCACCTGGTCGAGCGTTTCCACGGGTACGAAGGTCATCTCGCGCCGAATCTCCTCGGGCAGTTCCATCACGTCGGGCTCATTGAGCGCCGGCAGGATGAACGTGCGGACGCCGAACCGGCGTGCCGCGAGCGCCTTTTCCCGGATGCCCCCCACGGGGAGGACGAGTCCACTGAGCGTGATCTCCCCGGTCATCGCCACGTCCTGCCGCACGGGGATGTGGCGGACCGCCGACAGGATGGCGGTTGCCATCGTCACCCCCGCCGACGGGCCATCCTTCGGGATGGCACCGGCCGGCACGTGGACGTGCAGGTCGTGCTTGGCCAGGAACTCCGGGGAGATACCGAGCTGTTCGGCGTTCGCCCGCAGGTGGCTGAGCGCCGCCCGGGCCGACTCCTGCATCACGTTGCCGAGCTGGCCCGTCAGAATGATGTTCTGGTTTACGCCCGGAAGCAAGGTCGCTTCGATGAAGAGGACGTCGCCGCCGGCTTCCGTCCAGGCCACCCCGGTGGCTACCCCCGGCCGCGAGGTCCGGAACGCGACCTCCTTCTTGAACCGGGCGGGTCCCAGGTAGTCGTCGACCTGGTCCCCATCGACCGTGGGCGGCGGGGGAGGGGCGTCGGCCGGTGCGCTGGCGACCCGCGCCGCGACCTTGCGGGCAATCGTCCCGAGCTGGCGTTCCAGGTTCCGGACGCCCGCTTCCCGCGTGTATTCCGAGATGACCAGCCGCAGGGCTGCGTCGGTGAGCACGAACGCCTCTCCGGTCAGCCCGTTTTCATGCATCTGCCTCGGAATCAGATACTTGCGGGCGATGTGCGCCTTCTCGTCCTCGCTGTACCCGGCCAGCGAGATGACCTCCATGCGGTCGAGCAGCGCGGGGTGCACCGTCCCCAGCTGGTTCGAGGTGGCGATGAAGAGCACCTTCGAGAGGTCGACCGGGACCTCAAGGTAGTGGTCGCGGAACGAGTGGTTCTGGGCCGGGTCGAGCACCTCGAGCAGCGCCGCTGCCGGGTCACCCTGGTACCCCGCCGCGATCTTGTCGAGTTCGTCGAGCATGAAGACCGGGTTCATCGAGCCGGCCTGCTTCAGCGCCTGGACGATGCGACCGGGAATCGAGCCGATGTAGGTGCGCCGGTGCCCGCGAATCTCGGCTTCGTCGCGCACGCCGCCGAGCGAGATCCGGACGAACTTCCGCGACATGGCCCGGGCGATCGACTGGCCGAGCGACGTCTTGCCGACGCCGGGCGGGCCGACGAAGCAGAGGATCGGACCCTTCATGTCGCCCTTCAGCTTCCGCACGGCCAGGTACTCGACGATCCGTTCCTTCACCTTGTCGAGGTCGTAGTGGTCCTCGTCGAGGACCCGCCGCGCCTCGACCGGGTCGAGCCGGTCTTCGGTGATGGTCGCCCAGGGCACGTCGAGGATCCAGTCGATGTACGTCCTGAGCATCTGGTACTCAGGTGACGCGGACGTCATGCGACCGAGGCGATCGAGCTCCCGCTGCGCGACGGTGTTGATCGTGTCGGGCAGCTTCGCCTCGTCCACGCGCGTGCGCAGCTCCGCGATCTCGTTCCCCTCGCCCTCGCCGAGCTCCTGCTGAATCGCCTTCAGCTGCTGCCGCAGGTAGTACTGACGCTGGGCGTCGGTCATCTCCTGCTGCGCCTGCGATTCGATCTTCCCCTTCAGCTCGAGCAGCGAGATCTCGCGGGTCAGGGCGGTCGCGATCGTCTCCAGCTTGCGGACGATGTCGGGTTCCTCGAGGAGCGCCTGCTTGTCGGCCGCCTTCATGTCGATGAGGGTGGCGAGCACGTAGGCGAGGCGGAGCGGGTCTTCGATGCTCATGACCACGCCGCGCAGTTCCTCGGACAGGCCGCTGGCGAGCGAGAGGGCGCGCTCGATCAGCTCCTGGATGCGGCGGACGTGGGCCTCGATTTCGATCGTCCGCTGGACCACCTCGGGCA
>CANIAI010000281.1 GCA_947465275.1 Acidobacteriota bacterium
ATCGCCGAGACCATCGATGCGGCGGCCGCCCATGGGGCCGCCATCGCGGCGCTGTCGGCCACCGACACCGTCAAGCGGGGGAGCCCGCAGCGGACGATCACGGGCACCCTGCCGCGCACCGAGATCTTCCTCGCGCAGACCCCGCAGGCGTTTCGCGTCGACGTGCTCCGCGACGCACTCCGGCTCGCGTCGACCGCGACCGATGCCACCGATGAAGCGATGCTCGCCGAGCAGGCCGGACACCCGGTGCACCTGGTCGAGGGCGCGCGCGAGAACATGAAGATCACCACGCCGGAGGACCTCCTGCTCGCCGAACGCCTCGTCCGTCCCCTCCTTCCCGCCCTGCGCATCGGCAACGGGTACGACCTGCACCGCCTGGTGCAGGGGCGTCCGCTGATCCTGGGTGGCGTGACCATTCCCTGCGACAAGGGGCTCGACGGCCACTCCGATGCTGATGCCGTCTGCCATGCGTTGACTGACGCCCTGCTCGGCGCGGCGGCGGCGGGTGACATCGGCCGGCATTTTCCCGACACCGACCCCGCCTGGAAGGGGGCCGACAGCGTGCGATTGCTGCAGCGCGCGGCCGAGATCGTTGCGTCTGCGGGCTTCGCCATCGTGAACCTCGACGTGGTCGTGATCGCGCAACGACCGAAGCTCTCCCCGCACGTGGACGCGATGCGGGAGCGGCTGGCCGCGGCGCTCGGCATCACCGCGGGACAGATCAGCATCAAGGGCAAGACGAACGAGCAGGTCGATTCGATGGGTGAGGGGCTCTCGATCGCGGTACACGCGGTCGCGCTGCTCGCGGGAGGTGCGCCGTGAGGCTCCGCTTCGCACCGAGTCCGACCGGGCAGATGCACGTGGGCAACGCCCGGACCGCGCTGTTCAACTGGCTGCTGGCCCGCGGCTCGGGCGGCACCTTCGTGTTCCGCGTCGAGGACACCGACGCCGAGCGGTCGACCCGGGCATCAGAGGAGGCGATCGCCGACGATCTCCGCTGGTTGGGGCTCACGTGGGACGAAGGCGTCGGCGCGGGCGGCGAGGTCGGGCCGTACCGCCAGTCGGAGCGGCTGCACATCTACCGTGCGCACGCGGTCGAACTGCTGGCGATCGGCGCCGCGTATCAATGCTTCTGTTCGGCCGCGCAACTCGAAGCCGACCGGCAGGAGGCGCTGGCGGCGGGCCGTCCACCGAAATACGTCGGCCGCTGCCGCGACCTGGGACGCGCCGTGGCGCGTCGCCGCATCGAGGACGGCGAGCGCGCGGTGATCCGCCTGCGCGTGCCCGCGGACCGGGAGATTGCCTTCGACGACCTGGTGCGTGGTGAGGTGCGCGTCCACACCGACGTGATCGGCGACCCGGTGCTTGTCCGCTCCGACGGCACCCCGGCCTACAACTTCGCCGTCGTGATCGACGACGCCCTGATGGGTATCACGCACGTCATTCGCGGCGAGGACCACATCTCGAACACGCCGCGGCAACTGCTGCTCTACGAGGCCTTCGGCTGGCGGCCTCCGAGATTCGCGCATGTCGCGCTGGTCATGGGACCCGACCACGCACCACTGTCCAAGCGCCACGGTGCCACATCGGTGGCGGAGTTCCGCGCCCGCGGCTACCTGCCCGAGGCGCTGACGAACTACCTCGCGCTGCTCGGCTGGTCGCCTGGAGACGGCGAGGAACTGCTGCCGATCGACGAGCTTGCGCGGCGTTTCTCGATCGACCATGTCGGGCACAGTGCCGCGATCTTCGACGTCGACAAGCTGGCCTGGGTCAACCGGCATTACCTGAAGGTCGCCGACCCGGCGCGGCTCGTCTCCCTGTGCGTGCCGTTCCTGCGCGACGCGGGACTCGCGACCGAGCCGTCACCGGACGACGTCGTGTTCCTCGAGTCGATCGTGCCCGCTGCGGCCGCATCCGTCGATCGACTCGACGAGGTGCCGGCGCGCCTCGGTTTCCTGTTCGACTTCGCGCCCGAGCGCGTGCTTGCCGACCCGGTGCTCAGGGCCGAAGCGGCGACGGCACGCCCGGTCATCGCGGCGCTCGCCGAGGCACTCACGGCCGATGTCCACCTGCTCGACCGCGACGCGTTCCGCGAGTTGGCCGGACGGGTGAGAGCGGCGACGGGGCAGAAGGGGCGGGCGCTGTTTCACCCCATTCGCCTCGCACTGACGGGCGAGACCGAAGGGATGGAGCTCGACCTCGCGGTGCCGGCCATCGACCGGGGCGCGCGTCTGCGGCCCGCAGGGCTTCAGCCGATTCCGTCGGCCGCCGAGCGGGCAGGGCGCTTCCTTGCCGCCCTCGATGCCAGCTGACCGGACTGGCTGTGGCAGTTTCAGGGCGGCCGCGCTACACTAAGGGGCTGTCCGCTCGAGGTCTGTCCACACCGTGATCATCTACGGGCTCAATCCGGTGCTCGAGGCGCTGCGCGCCGGGCGTGTCAGGGAATTGCGGGTCCTGGACCGGGGGGGCGAGAAGGGCGGAGAGCGGTTCCGCGAGCTGCTCGATGTCGCCGTCGCGCACGGTGTGCGGGTGCGCCGGGTTCCGGGCGAGGTGCTCGAGCGCGAGTCGCGTCGTGGGGTGCACCAGGGGGTGACCGCCACGGTCGATGACGGGCGGAACTGGGGCATCGACGAACTGGTGCGCGGGGCCACCGGGGTGCCGCTGGTCGTGGTCCTCGACGGTGTCGAAGACCCCCACAACGTCGGGGCGATCCTGCGCACGGCCGATGCCGCGGGGGTGGATGGCGTGGTCATCCAGAGCCGCCGGAGCGCGGCGCTCGACGGCGCGGCGGCGAAGGCCGCGGCCGGGGCGCTGTCCCACGTGCGGATCGCCGAGGTGGTGAACATCGCGCGCGCCCTCGAGGAACTCAAGGGGGCGGGACTCTGGACGGTGGGCCTGGCCGGCGAGGCCGACACGCCGTACGACGCGGTGGATTTCGCCGGGCCGACCGCCCTGGTGGTCGGAGCGGAGGGCACGGGGCTGCGCCGCCTGGTGCGGGAAGGATGCGATTTCCTCGCGTCCATCCCGATGCACGGGCAGGTCTCGAGCCTGAACGTCTCGGTGGCGACCGGAATCGCACTCTTCGAGGCGGTGCGGCAGCGGTCCGGTG
Source organism: Acidobacteriota bacterium (assembly GCA_947465275.1). Taxonomy (GTDB): domain Bacteria; phylum Acidobacteriota; class Vicinamibacteria; order Vicinamibacterales; family UBA2999; genus JBEBGV01. The sequence continues at coordinate 3,110 of CANIAI010000281.1, forward strand.
GCGTGAAACGAAAGGCCGGCCCGGGCCGGTGAGGGGGCAGGGGATTGCACCCGTGGCACGGGAAGTGCTATCATCTGCGCTTTGTCTGGCTGGCGTAGCTCAGTCCGGTAGAGCAGCTGATTTGTAATCAGCCGGTCGGGGGTTCAAATCCCTCCGCCAGCTCCATCGACGCAAGTGATGCCGGTCGTACCGAGCCTGCAATCGACGGAATTATTCAGGGAAAACGCCAGACGCACGGACATCCAGCACAGACGACAGGTATCCACCGACCGGGCCGAGCGCCCGAGGCTCTTGAGGGATACGAGGTCGGTTAGACAATTCGGGGAGGTGGCGGAGCGGTCAATCGCAGCAGACTGTAAATCTGCCGCCCTAGAGGCTACGGAGGTTCGAACCCTCCCCTCCCCACCATATCCGCTCACCGCGGCCGGCATGCCGGGATCGCAGGTGGGCACGGTAACAGCGGGTTTGACAGCGGGTTGCGATTACGCAGGCGGGAGTAACTCAGTGGTAGAGTCACAGCCTTCCAAGCTGTTGGTCGCGGGTTCGATCCCCGTCTCCCGCTCCAGTCTTCTTCACGGGCCGATGTAGCTCAGTTGGCAGAGCACGTCCTTGGTAAGGACGAGGTCACCAGTTCGATCCTGGTCATCGGCTCCAGTTCTCCCCTCCCGCAGGGCGAGCGCGCAAGGCAGACGGCAGGCACGCAGCCGGACACGAAACAGGCAATCTTCTTAGAGCGAGCGCACAACGCATATGGCGAAAGAGAAATTTGATCGTTCAAAGCCGCACGTGAACGTGGGGACGATCGGACACATCGACCACGGCAAGACGACGCTGACGGCGGCGCTGACGAAGGTCGCGGCGGACAAGGG
>CANIAI010000282.1 GCA_947465275.1 Acidobacteriota bacterium
CAGATCTACACGCACGTGCTGGCTCACCGGATGCGCGCGGTGTACGACGACTTCCATCCCCGGTCCTGACGTGCGCCGAATCCTCCTTCTGTTGGTGATCGCTGCCGGCATGCTCACGTGGTGGATGCTGCCGCCGCGCGCGCCACTCCTGCCGTCCTCGGGGACGCCGCCGATTCGCGGGGCCGTGCATGTCCACTCACGACGGTCAGACGGATCGGGAACGGTGGAGGAGATCGCGGCCGCCGCCGCGCGGGCGGGGCTCCGGTTCGTGGTCTTCACGGACCATGGGGACGGCACGCGACCACCCGATCCCCCGGCCTGGCATTCAGGCGTGCTCTGCATCGATGCCGTCGAAGTGAGCACGTTCGGTGGCCATGTCGTGGCGCTCGGCATCCAAGCCGCTCCCTATCCGCTGGGTGGGGAAGCCGCGGACGTGGTCGAGGACATTCACCGTCTCGGAGGGGTGGCGATCGCCGCGCATCCGACCTCACCGAAGGCGGCGCTGGCGTGGCACGACCGGGACGCGCCCGTGGACGGCATCGAGTGGCTGAATGGCGACACCGAGTGGCGCGACGAGTCGGCCATGAGCCTCGCCCGGGTGCTGCTCACGTATCCCTGGCGGGGGCCGGAATCATTGGCGCTGTTGCTCGACCCCCCGGCCGAGGCCCTCGGTCGATGGAACACCCTGGCCGCCAGGCGACAGGTCTTCGCCCTCGCGGTGCCGGACGCCCACGCCCGTGTCGGCCTCCCCGGCGAGAGCGGCGACGAACGCTCACGGTTCCTCGCGGTCCCCTCATACGAACAGATGTTCCGTAGCCTCTCGATCGCGCTCGATGCGGTCGTCCTCACCGGAGACGCGCCCGCGGATGCCGCGACCGTGCTGGCAGCCGTGAAGAGCGGCCGCTTCTACTCCACGGTGGACGGGCTCGCGCGCGGCATGACCCTGGAGTTCAGGGCGATCCGTGGCGACGAGACGTTCGCTCCGGGCGACCGGCTCCCACCGGGCGACGGTCCCGTGATGCTGCGGGCTGCGTGGACGGCGCCCGCCGGAGCCGAGGCGGTCCTGCTTCGCGATGGCCAGGTCACACAGTCGGCACGGGTGTCACCCCTCACCTGGACCGCCACGGAGGGACATGGCGTCTATCGTGCCGAAATCCGGTGGCCGGGCACGCCTGAGCCGCGATACCTCGCGGTCTCGAATCCGATTTATCTCGGGTCGCCGGTCGTCCCCGTGACCGCGCCGCCCGCGCCGACGCCGCCTGTCCCCGCCGGCAGGGCGAGAGGACGCGCCGTCCCGCTGGCCGACGCGCGGCTGGAACAGAGTCCTGATGCCGTCGCGGCGCTCGATCTGGACGCCACCGCGGGATCGCCCCGACTGACATTCCGATTCGGACTCGGGGGAACTCGCGCCGACTCGCCGTACGCCGCGACCGCGTTCGCACTGGGGTCGTCTGGATTCGATGGTGCTCGGGCGGTACGCCTGGCCCTGCGGGGGGACTCGGCCATGCGCGTGTCGATTCAGTTGCGTGACGCCATCGGCCGACGCTGGCGCCGTTCGATCTACGTGGGAACGCAGCTCTCGGTGCTCGCGCTGCCGGTGTCGACCTTCAAGGCCGTCGATCCGGGAGGGGCGGCCGAGCCGTCATCGATCACCACCGTGCTGATCGTGGCCGACACCACGAACACCGCCCTCGGGGCGAACGGCCAGCTGCATGTGACCGAGCTGATGCTCGAGCCGTGAGCACCGCTCAGGTGCGGACGGTCAGCAGGAGGTACGCAGCGCCGGCACCGAAGAGCAGGTTCGGTGCCCATGCCGCCAGCAGCGGGGTCACCACGCCGCCGGCGCCGAGCGCACCGAAGACGCTGATGGTCGTCCAGTAGGAGAGCGCGAGGGCGATCCCGACGCCAATGCCGAACATGGCGCCGCCCCGTCCCATCGTGACCGCGAACGGCACCGCGATCAGCGTCATGATCAGCGTCACGAACGGGAACGACAGCTTGCGCTCGAGCGCGACGCGCTGCTCGCTGACGTCGAGCCCACTGACGCGCAGGTCCTCGATGTACGACCGCAGCTGCGAGTAGCTCATGAACTTCGGGTCCGGCTGCTGCGTGCCGAAGTACGCCGCCGGCTCCAGGGCCATCCTCACCTGCGGCTGCTGGTCGAACGCCGTGGTGTTCCCGTCGCGATCGAAATCGCGTGCCCAGGTGCCTTCGAGCCGCCATCCTGATTCTGGCCCCTCGTAGAACGCCCGCTCTGCGTGGGTCCGGCTGGCCAGGTGATGGCGGTCCTGGCCGAACTCGAAGACCTCGAGCCCGAGGAGTTGACGGGTCGACGCGTCGAAATAGTTGTAGTGGTAGATCGCCCCCGCTGGCGACGTGAGCCACTGCCGGGTGAGGACATCGAACGTCTGCGGCGAGCCGCCGCGCATCACATGCCGAATCGCTTCCGCCCGGCGGTTCGACGGACCGAGCACCGACTGGTCGAGCAGGAACAGGGTGCTGCCGGCGAGCGCGGAACAGACGACCATCGGGAGGGCCACGCGATAGAGACTGATTCCGCAGGCCTTCATCACGATCAGCTCACTGTTCTTCGTCAACAGGCCGACGGTGACGAGGGTGGCCAGCAGCACCGCCATGGGCAGCACGTAGTAGACGTACTGGGGCGAGATGAAGAGGAAATACTGGCCGAGCATCCCCCAGGTCGCCTGCCCCTTGAACACCTTGTCTGACAGATCGAGGAAGGTGGACACGTAGAAGAGTGCCGCGAGCCCGGCCCCGGCCAGGAGGAACACCCTCCCGTACATCACGGCGACATAGCGATCCAGTATGCGCGTGACCCCTGACGGTCTGGAGGTGCGTTCGGCTGAGCGGGCGGTGCCGGTCGCGTCGCCTGTGCGAAACCGCCACCGGGCAGCGATGGCCTTGGCCGTAGCAGCGAGACCAGGCACCAGCGGCTGGTCGGCGGCTCGCGCACGCCTCATCAGCATCACCGCGCCCAGCAGGCCGAGCAGGATGTTGGGGAACCACACGGCCAACCAGGGCGAGACGAGGCGCCCCTTGGCCAGCGCCGGACCGAGGTACAGCGGAATGTAATAGACGAAGATCACCCCGAGTCCGAAGACGAAGCTCCCCAGCTTGCCGTCGCGTCGATTGGTCGCGCCAAGTGCAAGTCCGATCAGGCCGAACACGAGGCAGGCGACGGGAAACGCGAACTTCCGGTGGATGGCCATCCGCTGGTTGTGGGCCGACTGCCCCTCGGCCTCGAGTGCGCTCGCCCGGGCCCGCAGCTCGGCGATCGTCATCTCGTTGTCTTCCTTCTGGGGACCCCGCCGCGGGAAGACGGATTCGGGATCGATGCTGACCACGGCGCGGCCGAACTGCGCGACCTCGTACTTGCCGTCCTGGCTGGCCGTGTGCCGGGCGCCGTCGTCCAGCAGGAGCTCGACGGTCCGCCGGACCGGATCGAGCGCCACGCGGCCGCGACGGGCGAGATACACCGCCGGTGTCTGCCCCGGCCGGTCGTCCGCGATGAAGACGTCGTCCCATCCGCCGGTCGGCGGGACATCCCGCACGAACAACATCAGGTTGGGGAAGCTGTCGAAGAAGACGCGGGGCTTGACCTCGCCCTCGGCTCGGGCGGCCACGATGTTGAACGTGATCTCGCGAAATGTCTGGTTGGCGTTGGGCAAGGCCACGACCATCACATAGCTCGTCGCCGCCCACCCGAGCGCCGAGACGATCGCCACAGGACGGAGCAGCCGTCCGAGTCCCACGCCGCAGGCCTGCAGCGCAACGAACTCACGGTCAGCCGACAGGCGGCCGAAGGCCACCAGCAAACCGACCAGCAGCGACGCCGGAATCGCCAGGGCGAGCGCCTGCGGCAGCAGTGTCGCCATCACGCGGAGGACGGTGAGGACCGGGACCCCCTTGGCGATGAAGTCCTCGGCGTACTGGATCAGGAACG
>CANIAI010000283.1 GCA_947465275.1 Acidobacteriota bacterium
CTCGACGGGCTCGCGTCGGCGCACGGCCGGCTGTTCGGGGCGACCGCCGGCGAGATCGAGGCGGCCATCGGCGTCGTGCGGGAGGCGCTGGCGCACCCACGGCTGCTCGCCGCCGCGTCGGCGCACGCGCTTGGCCGGTGTCACCGCGAGACGCCGATCACCTGGCGTGCGGACGACGGCACGCTGATCGAGGGAACGGTCGATCTCGCCTACGACACCCCGGATGGCTTCGTCGTGGTCGACTTCAAGACCGACCGCGAGGTCGACGAGGCGGTCGAGCGCTACCGCCGGCAGGTGCGGCTCTACGTGCACGCCGTCGCGGCGGCGACGGGGCGGCCCGCCCGCGGCGTGCTGCTGCTCGTCTGACCAGGCCGCTTCAGGTGGAGACCGGCTTCCAGCGCTCCTGCGCGGGCGAATACTGCCAGGCGGCATCGCACGCCTCGCACTCGTAGTACTCGGTCGTCAGCGGTTCGCCGAGCCGGGCGGGGCTCACGTGCCGCCGCTGCAGGGCGAGCGCCTTGCTCCGACAGCGGGGGCAGACCCGGCGTTCACCCGCCGCGGTATGTGACGCCTTGCCGGCGCGCGGTCCGAAGTCCATAGGGGGCCACAGGCTACCAATGCAGGCTTATCGATGCAACTGCACGGACGCACGCCAGACCCGGCACGCGGCTTGTTTCCTCATGCCTGCAGGGCTGGCAGGGGATGTCGCGTTACCGAATTCTGGTGGTCGAGGACGATGGTGCCCTGGCGGGTATGTACCGGATGTCACTCCGGATGGCCGGCTTCGACGTCGAGCTCGCCACGGACGGGGTGAGCGCGCTGCGCCAGATCGAGATGCGGCCGCCCGATTTCATCGTGCTCGACCTGCACCTGCCGACGCTCGGCGGTGACGCGGTGCTCGAGGAGCTGGCCGCCGATCCGGCGACGGCCGACATCCCGGTGGCCGTGGTCACCGGCGGGGACGCGCCATCGACGGCGGTCACGCAGGCCGTGGCCGTCCTCCGGAAACCGTGTGCTGTCGGTGAACTGCTCGTGACGATCGAGCGGGAACTGCGGGTCGCGTGACCGGCTAGCCGCGTGATGGGCTAACCGCGGGGGCGGTCCTGGATGAAGTCGCGGCCGCGGACGGTCTCGGCCACCGCCTTCATGCCACCCACGACGGGAATGGCATTCAGCGCCGTGTCGAGCAGCCCCGGCGCCACGCCCTTCCGCCGCACCGTCGAGGAGACGGCGGCCAGGGCGACCAGGGTGCCGATCCAGGGGATCGCGCGTGTCATGCGGCCAAGCAGGCGTCCGCCGAGTCGTCGACCAACGAAGCGTCCGGCAGGTGCGACCAGCCCCATGACACGCACGGCAGCAAGGGGAGTGCCGCTACTTCGCGTGGGCGGCGGCCCGCTCGGCGGCGGGGACCTTCATCAGATCCGCGTGGGCGCTCGCGTGCTTCGCCACGATCGCCTCGGCGGCAGCCACGGCCGGCGGCTCACCCGCGCGATAGATCGAGTTGGCGTCGATCAGGTCGCGCTGGCTCGCGGGGGTCGATTCCGGGCCGTCGTAGATGGCCGCGACCGGGCAGGCCGGGACGCAGGCGCCGCAGTCGATGCACTCCTCGGGGTGGATGTAGAGCATCCGCGCGGTGGCGAATTCCGGCTCGTCCTTGCGCGGGTGGATACAGTCCACCGGGCAGACGTCCACGCAGGCGGAGTCCTTCGTATCGATGCAGGGGTCGGTGATGATGTACGCCATGGAAACCTGAGCTTACACAAAAGGGCGCCGCTCGGTCCATGTCACGCTTCTTGAAGGCCGGATGGGTATGGCTGATGCGGAGACGGGCACGCAGGTGCAGGGGGGGCTGACGGAGGCCGAGAAGCGGGCGAACGTGGTGCGCCTGGCTTTCGGGGGCGACGAGTCGCGGCTCGAGGCGTTCTGCCAGGCGGTCCGCGAGGAGATTCCGCCCGGAACGGCGGTGATCCTGCGCGGCAGCGCGGTGACCGGCCAGCGGTGGAAGGACGGGGCGCCGTTCGACGCCGACGGGCCCGGCACGAGCGACCTCGATCTGACGCTGGTCGGCGACACGGTGCTGGGGCTGTTCATCCCGACCGGCTTCTTCGTGCCGGGCGTCCACTCGCGGCCGCTGTCGGACGACGACCCCGACATCGCCCCCGAGCTGGTGCCGCTGCGCGAGCAGCTGATGGCGATGGTGCACCGGCCGGTGAACATCCAGGGGTCGAAGTCGCTCGTCATCCGCTTCCGGGGCGACCTGCTCGACCAGCCGTACCTGACGCTGATCGGCGACATCCACGAGGCCTCGTGAGCCCGCGCTGGCCGAGGTCACGACGGTGATCCTGCGGCTGCTCTCCTACAACATCCGCTACGGCGGCACCGGCCGTGAGGCGGCGCTGGCCGACGTCGTGCGCGCGGCCGAACCCGACCTGGTGCTGCTGCAGGAGGCGACGGTGCCCGCGCTCGTCGAGCGCCTCGCGCGCGAGACCGGCATGGCGCAGTGGGGCAGCCATCCACGGGCATCGCTCGGATTCCTCAGCCGCCGTCCGGTGGCGCACGCGTCGTGGACGCGTCCGCGCGTCAGCCGCCACGCGTTCCTCGAGATCGTGCCCGCCGGGACGCCTTGGCGCATCTTCGGCGTGCACCTCGCGGCGGTGCACGCTGCCTGGACGGAGCGGCGCCGCGTGTACGAACTGCGGGCGCTGCTGCGCGCCGTCGCGCGCCACCAGCCCGGGCCGCACGCGCTCGTCGGCGACTTCAACACCGTCGCGCCGGGCGAGGTGCTCGATATCGCGCGGCTGCCGGTGCGGCTGCGTGCCCTCGTGTGGCTGAGCGGCGGCCGCGTGCGCTGGCGCACGATCGCCGAGGTGATGCAGGCGGGCTACGCTGACGGCTTCCGCCACCTGCACCCGGATGCGCGGCAGGCGACAGGGACGACGTTTCCGGCGGACGATCCGCGCACGCGCCTCGACTACGTCTTCCTGCGGCCGCCGTTCATCGATCGCCTGCTCGCCTGCGAGGTGCTCGACGGACCGGCCGCCCACGTGGCCTCCGACCACCGTCCGCTGCTCGCGGTGCTCGACGTCTGATCCCGCCGCCTCCGCGTGTCGCCCCCGTCTTGCGTCCGGGGGGCGCGGCGTGACAGGCTCCCCCGCATGGTGGAGCGACGCCGGTTCGGCCGTCACGTCCTCGAGGTGCCGGCCGTTGGCATGGGGACGTGGCAGACCTTCGACGTGCACGGCCCCGAGGCGGCATCGCGGCGCGAGGTGACCGACGCGGCGTTCGCCGCAGGGGCGACCTTCTTCGACTCGTCACCGATGTACGGGGAGGCCGAGCGGGTGCTCGGCGAGACGCTGCGCGGCCGCCGCGCGCGGGCGCTCGTCGCGACGAAGGTCTGGACCTCGAACGACGTCGAGGCCGAGCGGCAGATCACCCGCGCGTTCGCGTTCTTCGGCGACCGGGTCGACGTCTACCAGGTGCACAACCTTGTCTCGGTCGCCCGCCGTCTCGACCAGCTGCAGCGCTGGCGCGTCGAGGGGAAGATCGGGCTCATCGGCCTGACGCACTACAGCCCCCACGCGTTCGGCGACCTGCGCCGCGCGATGGACGACCCGCGCGTGGACGCGATCCAGGTTCCGTACAACCCGCTCGAGCGTGAGGTCGAGCGCGAGATCCTGCCGGCCGCCGCCGACCTCGGACTCGGCGTGATCGTGATGCGGCCGTTCGCCGAGGGGCGGCTCGTCCACGACGTGCCGAAGGGCGCGCTGGCGCCGCTCCGCGACTTCGGCGTCACCACCTGGGCGCAGGCACTGCTGAAGTGGAGCCTGAGCGACCCGCGGTGCCACGTGGCGATCCCGGCGACCTCACGGCCGGTGCACATGCTGGCGAACGCCGAGGCGGGCCGGGCGCCCTGGTTCGGTCCCGCCGAGCGCGAGTACGTGGCGCGATTGGCCCGGCCC
>CANIAI010000284.1 GCA_947465275.1 Acidobacteriota bacterium
CACGCCCGCGCTCATCCCGCCCCCGAGCACCATGTCAGCCATGGCCAGCAGGAAGACCGGGGCGCCGAGGGCCGCGCCGACGATGAAGCGCCGACGCATGTCGACCAGTTCGGGGTTCGGGCCATCCTCGAGGGTCGCGGTGCGCGGCTCGAGCGCCATGCCGCAGATGGGGCACGTGCCGGGACCGTCGCGGACGATCTCGGGGTGCATCGGGCAGGTGTACTCGACCCCGGCCGCGGTCGAGGCCGGGGCGGGCGCCGGGTCGTGGGCGGCGTGGGCGCAGGTGTGCGGCGCGGCGTGCGTGTGCTTGGTCATGCGGGTCCTCTCTGCGAAGGTCTACAGACAGGACGCACGACCCGCTCCGGGATTACACCGCGGGTCGCTGCACCCTCATCCGTGAGCCCGGCAGCTGCAATCGCGACAGCCGTGTTCCGCGCAGACGCCGCACGACTCCACCACGCGGCGCTTCAGCGCCTCGCGCGCGCGGAAGACCCGCACCGCCGCGTTCGAGGCCGACAGCCCCTGCTCGACGGCGAACGTCTTCACCGGCGTCCCCTGCACCTCGATAGCCGACAACGCCTCGGCGTACTCGGGCTTGAGCGTGCCGGCGAGACGCGTGATGCAGGCACAGATCTCCCGGGCGAGCGCCGAGTCGGGCTCGACCGACGACTCGAGGGTCGTCGCGAAGGCCGCGAGCGCGCGGTCGGCAGCGCCGCGGCGGCGGAACTGGTCGATGGCGGCGTTCCGGAGCAGCCGGTAGAACCAGGGGATGAGCGCCTCGTCAGCCGGGGCCTGCCCGGGCTTCGCGATGACCTTCGCAAACGCCTCCTGCAGGATGTCCTCGGCCACGCTTCGGTCCCCCACCTGACGGATGAGGTACGCGAGGAACGCCCGGTGATTCTCGAGGAGCGGCGCGAACGGTGCCGGAGGCTCCTGCACCGTCCCAGTATAGGTGGCCGTATACATGAGCTTGCAGCCCCAACGATTGTGTCGGGCCGGCGATTCCATCGGGGACAGCCGTATAGTAGAGAACGGTTCCCGGTCACCCACCCTGCCGAGGATTCGGCGCGAGGCCTCCTGACGGATGCGACTGCTCCTCCTCCTCGCCGCTGCCCTGCAGGTCGCTGCAGTCATCTACTGCACGCTGCTCCTGCGCCGGCACCGAAAGGCCGCTGGAGCCTGGCTCTGCCTGCTCGGCGCCCTGCTCTCGATGCTCGTCTGGCGTCTCGTGATGACGACGGGCATCACCCCCAACCTCGCCTTCAACACCGTCATCGCGATCTGGGGATCGGTGTGCGCGGTGCTCGCGATGTGGTTCTTCGGGCGCGAAGTGACGAGGCGCGAACGGGCCGAGGCCGAACGCGATCGGCTGCTCGACAGCGAGCGCGCGGCGCGCGCCGACGCCGAGCGCGCCAGCCGTATCAAGGACGACTTCATGGCGACGCTCTCCCATGAATTGCGCAGCCCGCTCGCCGCCATGCTCGGCTGGTGCACCATCGCCCGCACGTCTCCCGTGCCGCCGGAGGTCACGCGTGCGCTCGATACGATCGAGCGGAATGCGCGGATGCAGAGCCGGCTCGTCGACGACCTGCTCGATGCGACGCGCATGCAGGCCGGCTCCATCCACCTCGACCGCGTGCCGGTACCGCTCGACGTGCCGGTGCTCGCGGCGATCGAGGCCATCCGCCCGGCGGCGAACGCGAAGCAACTCACCATCCGGACCCGCGTGGCCCAACCGGGACCGGTGGTGACGGGAGACCCGAGCCGGCTGCAGCAGATCGCCTCGAACCTGCTGGTGAACGCCGTGAAGTTCAGCCAGGAGGGCGGGACGGTCGAGGTCACCTGCCGCGCTGTCGACGGCCAGGCCGAACTGTCCGTCCTCGACCACGGTATCGGGATCGACCCCGGCTTCATGCCGCATCTCTTCCAGCGATTCCGTCAGGCCGAGTCGGGTGACGCACGACGACATGGCGGGCTCGGCCTCGGCCTCTCGATCGTGTCGAGCCTCGTCCGGCTGCATCACGGCGAGGTCCACGCCAGCAGCGACGGCCTCGGCGCGGGCTCCACGTTCGTGGTGCGGCTGCCGCTCTCGGACATACCTGCTGCACCCGCTGACGCGCCGCGGCCGGCAGCTCCCCCGGCTGGTGGCGCGACCGGCGGGGCCGTGGGTGTCACCAGCGGTGGCCCGGCCACGCCGCGACAGGCACCGCTCTCCGGGCTGCGCATCCTGATCGTCGATGACGAGACCGACGTACGCGGCGCCGTGGCCGGGCTGCTCGAGCGTGCCGGCGCACGCGTCGTCGCCCTCGACTCGGGCCTGACGATTGATGCCGCGATCCGGGATGGCCAGCCGCACGTGCTGCTGCTCGACATCGGGATGCCCGGCGAGGACGGCTACGCGCTGCTCCGTCGCATCAGGGCGCGGCCCCCCGCCGGCGGCCGCCACATCCCCGCCGTGTCGCTGACTGCGCACGCGCGGGAGGAAAACCGACAGAAGGCACTCGACGCCGGCTTCCAGGCGCACCTCACCAAGCCGGTCAACGTCGAGCTGCTGGTGGACACGGTCCTGCGCGCGGCTGGCGACACCTCGACCTCCGCGGCCTGAGCAGACACGACCCGGGCCGTCGCACACCGATTTCTGCGGCAGAGTCGGTCTGGCCGTTCGCCCACCCTATAATCAGCCGCACCGATGGATCAGGGGCGTCGGAACGGATTGCGGGCCGAGGCACCAGAGGTCGCCGCCGCCATGCTCGATGCCGTCGGGCAGGCGATCATCGCGACTGATCCCGACGGCCGCGTCACCCACTGGAATCCCGCCGCCGAGCGGCTCTATGGCTGGACGCGCGAGGAGGCGATCGGGCAACTGGTGCAGACCCTCGTCTGCCCGGCCCCCACGCGCGAGCAGGCCGACGCGATCATGCGGCAGCTCGGTCGCGGCGAGTCGTGGAGCGGCGCGTTCACGGTGCAGGACCGGCACGGTCGCACCTTCCTCGCCGAGGTCACCGACACCCCCGTCTTCGATGACGAGGGACGCCTCAGGGCCGTCATCGGGATCTCCACCGACATCAGCCAGCGCGCCGCCGCCGAAGAGGCGCTTCGTCTCGCCAACGAGCGGTTCGCCACCGCCCTCGCCGCCTCGCCGGTGATCGTGTTCAGCCAGGATCGCGACCTCCGCTACACCTGGATCCACAACCCGGCACTCGACTACGCGTCCGCCGACGTCATCGGGCGGCGCGACGGCGAGTTGTTCGAACGCCCGGAGGACGCGGAAGAGACCGAGGCACTCAAGCGCGAGGTGCTCGCGACCGGGCAGACCCGGCGGCGCGAAGTGCGCATCTGGCGCGGAGGCACCCCGCACGTCTACGACCTGACGGTGCAGCCGCAGCGCGATCAGGCGGGACGGCTCATCGGCGTGCTCTGCGCGGCGGTCGACGTCACGGAGCGCAAGACCACTGACGCCGTGGCCCGGGCGGCGGGCGACACCTTCCGCCATTTCGTCGAGCATTCGCCGTTCGGCGTCTACGCAGTGGACGCCGACTTCCGCATCGTGCAGGCCAGCGCCGCGGCGCGACGCACCTTCCGCAACGTACAGCCGCTCATCGGCCGCGACCTGGCCGACGCGCTCCGCACGCTCTGGACGGAACCGTTCGCCAGCGAGGCCGTTCGGCGCTTCCGGCACACGCTCGTCACCGGCGAGCCCTACCATGCGCCCGACACCATCGAGCGACGGCACGACATCGACGCGGTGGAGTCGTACGACTGGAAGGTCGAGCGCATCGTCTTCCCGGATGGTCGTCCCGGCGTCGTCTGTCACTTCTACGACCTGTCGGACCGGCAGCGGTACGAGACGGCGCTGCGGGAGAGCGAGGCGCGGTTCCGGGAGATGGCGAACCAGACGCCGGTCATCCTCTGGGTGACCGACGCCGCCGGGCGCACCGAGTTCGTGAACGACG
>CANIAI010000285.1 GCA_947465275.1 Acidobacteriota bacterium
CGCGCTGCCCGGCGCAGGCGGCGTCGTGCCGTCGGTTCTCGTGCCGTCGGCTCCCGGCGGCTGCAGCCGTCCCGGTGAGAGCGCGCCCCGCAGGCGGTCGACAAGGCTGCTCACAGCACCGGCTCGAAGGCATCCGGACTATCCAGCCCGGGGGGCGGCAGCGGCGGCGCGTCGGCCGGCAGCAGGTCGAGGATGCGCAGCGCCACGAGCTTCGCGAGCGGCCCGGTGTTCCCCACCGGACCCACGCACGTCGGGCAGCCGTGCTCGCACGGGCAGCTCGTGATGAGCTCGCGCGTCCGCGCCACCAGGTCGTCGTGCATCCGGAACAGCGGCTCGCTGAAGCCGATGCCGCCGGGATAGTTGTCGTAGACGAAGATGCAGGGCTCGTCGGGGATCGACGCCGGCAATTGACGCCGGGCCGCCGCGACCGCCTCGTGGCCGTCGCCGGTGTCGCCGCCGTCGGCGTTGCCGATCGAGATGCCGATGTCCTGCGCGTCGCACATCAGCAGCAGCTGCGCCATCTGTCGCAGCGCGAACGAGAGCCCGACCACGCCGTCCCGCCGATCGTCCGAGGCGAACGGCAGCGACTGCATCACCGCGCGCGGCACGGTGAGCCAGTAGGCGGTCGTGTGCATCTCCTGCTCGGGCAGGTCGAGCTCGCCCGAGCCGACGTTCTCGTTCGTGTAGAACTTGATCTTCTTGAAGCCGACGACGCGCGAGGAGACGTGCACCTCGCCGTGCGAGGGCACGGGCCAGCCGTCGTCGCGTCCCGCGAACGTGTCGAGCACCCGCACCTTCGTGTAGGTGATCGCGTCGGTGTAGTAGTCGCAGTCGATCTGCCGGACGTACGCCTTGCGCCCCTCGAAGTCGAGCCGCTCCACCTGGTAGAGCGTCCCTTCCATGATGTAGATCGCCTTCTCGTGCAGCGTGGAGGGTCCGCTGTTGAAGCTCGTCTCACCGATGACGTCGGCGCCGCGCGTCACGTCGACGATCACGAAGTTGTCGGACGAGATCGACCGCAGGCTGACGGCGTCGGCCGGATACGACTCGTTGGTCCACTGCCACTGGCCGTCGTCGCCATCGACGCCGTCGGTGCGGTGGACGAACCCGCCTTCCTCGAGCACCCCGAGCACCGCCTGGACGTCATGCCGCCCGTACGCCTCTGACGTCGTGAACGGCAGCTCGAAGGCCGCGCACTTCACGTGGTCGAGCAGGATGTGCAGGTTGTCGGGGTTGACGAGCGCGTGCTCCGGCGGCGCGTCGAAGAAGTACGACGGATGGCGGACGACGAACTGATCGATCGGGGCGCTGCTCGCGACCATCACCGCGGCCGAGCGGCTGCTGCGGCGCCCCGCGCGCCCCGCGCGCTGCCAGGTGGCGGCAATCGTGCCGGGATAGCCGGCCATGACGCAGACGTCGAGCGCGCCGATGTCGATGCCGAGCTCGAGCGCGTTGGTCGACACGACCGCGCGCACCGTCCCCTCGCGCAGTCCCTTCTCGATCTCGCGCCGGCGCTGCGGCAGGTAGCCGCCGCGGTACCCACGGATCTGGTCGGAGGCACCGGGCGTGCGGTCGAAGTCGTCCTTCAGGTACGTGGTCAGGATCTCGGTGGACAGCCGGCTCTGCGCGAACACGATGAGCTGCAGCTGCCGCCGCAGGAACTCGCCGGCGACCCGCCGGGTTTCGGCGAGATACGACCGCCGGATGCCGAGCTGCGCGTTCACCACCGGCGGGTTCACGAAGATGAACACCTTCTCGCCGCGCGGCGCGCCGCTCTCGGAGACGATCTCGAAGGGCGCCTCGACCAGCGCCTCGGCCAGTTCGCGCGGGTTGGCGATCGTCGCCGACGAGCAGACGAACGTCGGGTCGGAGCCGTAGTGCCGGCAGATGCGCCGCAGCCGCCGCAACACGTTGGTGAGGTGGCTGCCGAACACGCCGCGATACGCGTGCAGCTCGTCGATGACGACGTAGCGCAGGTTCTCGAACAGCTTCGCCCAGCGCGGGTGGTGCGGCAGGATGCCCGAGTGCACCATGTCGGGGTTGCTCAGCACCACGTGCGCCTTGCCGCGGATCGCGCGGCGCGCGTCGGCCGGCGTATCGCCGTCGTACGTGAAGACGCCGATCTCCGGACCCCCGCCTTCGCCACCGGCTTCGCCGGCGGCTATGGCGAGGTTGTTCGCCAGGCCGTGCAGCTCTGCGAGCTGGTCCTGCGCGAGCGCCTTGGTCGGGAAGAGGTAGAGCGCGCGAGCCGACGGGTCGCGCAGGATGGTGCTCAGCACCGGCGCGTTGTAGCAGAGGGTCTTGCCCGAGGCGGTCGGGGTCGTGATGACGACGTGCCGACCCGACAGCGCATGGTCGATGGCGGCCGCCTGATGCGTGTAGAGCGCGTCGAGCCCGCGGCCGCGCAGCACCGAGATGAGTCGAGGGTCGAGTGCGTCGTTGAACGGGGCGTACTCCCCCGCCTTGGCCGGCAGGCGCCGCGCGGCGGTGACCCATTCGTCGGGCGTATCCGGGCGCTCGGCCAGGGCGCTGCCGGTGAACCGCTCGAGGGCGGTCTGCAGGGCCTGATCGAGCGCAGGGTCCGTCCGTTTCGCGGGGAGCATGGTCGCGGACGATAGTAGCGCAGAAACGGCGAAGGTCCCAACCGGGCCTGCGTCCGCGGGCGGCACAGCGGTTGCGACCGGCAGGGCCGGAGGCGACATGCAGCTCACGACCCGGCAGAAGCAGGCAGTGACGGCGACAGCGGTGGGCCTCGGAACCCTGCTGCTCGCGCAGGCGGCGTTCCGGCGGAGCGCCCGCTATGACTTCCGTGGCCGCTCGGTCCTCATCACCGGCGGCTCGCGCGGCCTCGGGTTGCTGATGGCACGCGAGCTCGTCCGTGAGGGGGCACGCGTCGCGATCCTCGCGCGCGACGAGGCCGAACTGGCCCGTGCGGCGACCGATCTCGAACAGGGGCACGCCGGCGCGGAGGTGATCACGATCGCCACCGACATCCGCGATCAGGCGTCGGCCGAGGACGCGGTGCTGAGCGTCGTCGACCGCTTCGGCCACCTCGACGTGCTGATCAACAACGCGGGCATCATCCAGGTGGGGCCGCTCGATCACATGAAGGTGAGCGACTACGAAGACGCGCTGCGCACCCACTTCTGGGGGCCGCTCTTCATGGTCTTCGCCGCGCTCCCCTGCATGCGGCGCGACGGCGCCGGCCGCATCGTGAACATCTCGTCCATCGGCGGGAAGATCGCGGTACCGCACCTGCTCCCCTACTCGACGAGCAAGTTCGCGCTGGCGGGCTTCTCGGAAGGGCTGCGGACTGAGCTGGCGCGCGACAACATCACCGTGACGACGGTCTATCCGGGCCTGATGCGCACCGGGTCACCGCTCAACGCCACCTTCAAGGGGAACCGCGAGGACGAATACGCCTGGTTCGCGATCTCCGACTCGCTGCCGTTCGCGAGCATCGACGCGCGGCGCGCCGCGAGGCAGGTGATCGACGCCTGCCGGCACGGCGACGCCGAGCTGGTGATCACGATGCAGGCGAAGCTGGCCATCCTGGCCCGCCATGCCGCCCCTGAGCTGTTCGCCGACGCGATGACGCTGGTGAACGGCTTCCTGCCGCCGCCGGTCGGCCCCGAAGGCGATGTCGCGCGGCCGGGGCGCGAGAGCGAGTCGGATCTGGCCGGCCCGCCCTCGCTGCTGACGAAGACGACGTACGACGCGGCGGCGCGCAACAACGAGCTCTAGTGCGGCTTCAGCACCACCTTGATGCAGCCGTCCTGCTTGTCGCGGAACGTCTTGTAGAGCTGCGGCGCGTCCTCGAGCCGCGCGGTGTGCGTGATCACGAACGACGGATCGATGTCGCCGTGCTCGATGTGCTCGAGCAGCTTCGGCAGGTAGCGATGCACGTGGGTCTGGCCGGTCTTGATCGTCAGCCCCTTGTTCATCACCGC
>CANIAI010000286.1 GCA_947465275.1 Acidobacteriota bacterium
AACGGCACCTTGTCGAGGAAGCCGCCGTAGACGCCAGGCACCGAGAGGGTGCCCCCCTTGCGGCACGAGAACATCGCCTGCCGCAGCGCGCTGACCCGGTCGGTCGCCATGAACGACATCGTCTTCAGCTTGTCGTAGACGTAGTCGACATGCGCGCCGTGCGCCTCGAGGCCGACCGCGTCGATGCACGAGTCAGGGCCGATCCCGCCGGTCATGTCGCGCAGCGTGTAGAAGACGTCCGGGTCCATCGAGTCGAGCGTCTCGGCCCCCGCCTCGGACGCCATCCGCCGACGCTCGGGCACGGTGTCGATGCCGATCACCCGCTCGGCCCCGAGCAGGAACGCGCTGCGCACCGCGAACTGCCCGACCGGCCCGAGGCCCCACACCGCGACCGTGTCGCCCGGCTGGATGTTGCAGTTCTCGGCGGCCATGTAGCCGGTCGGGAAGATGTCGGTCATGAACAGCACCTGCTCGTCGGTGAGCGCGTCGGGCACCTTGAACGGACCGACGTCCGCATACGGCACGCGCGCGTACTGCGCCTGCCCGCCGGCGTAGCCGCCGAGCATGTGCGAGTAGCCGAAGAGCCCTGACGCCGTGTAGCCGTACAGCTTCTCGGCCATCCAGGCGTTCGGGTTCGAGTTGTCGCAGCACGAGAAGAGCCCCTTCTGGCAGAAGAAGCAGTTGCCGCACGCGATCGGGAACGGGACGATCACCCGGTCGCCCTTCTTCAGGTTGCGCACCTGCGGCCCGACCTCCTCGACGATGCCCATGAACTCGTGGCCGAGGATGTCGCCGCGCTCCATCGTCGGGATGAACCCGTCGAGCAGGTGCAGGTCAGAGCCGCAGATCGCCGTGGACGTGACGCGGACGATCGCGTCACGCGGGTTCAGGATCGTCGGATCGGGCACGTTCTCGACCTGGATCTTGTTGGTGCCTTCCCAGCAGACCGCCTTCATGACCGCACCCCTTCCATCCGCCCGACCGTCCGCACCTGGCGCCGCCGCACCTCGCGGGCGGGCATGCCCCGCCGTCCCGAGGGCTGCCCCTCGGTGGTCGGAATCTCACCGGTTTCCATCAGCTGCTTGAAGCGACGCAGGTCTTCACGGACGGTCTGGTTCGGCTCGAGGCCGAAGAGCCAGGCGACCGCGGCCCCGAGCCGGCCCGCGGGCGGCTCGTACTGCAGGTGCACGTGGACGCGCGTGCCGTGCGCCGTCTCGTCGAAGTTGACCGACCCGGCCGCCGAGATCGTCGACCCCTCGATCGACTGCCACCCGATCACCTTGTTCTCGACCTCGTTGATGATGCGGGCGTCCCACTCGACGGTGGTGCCGGCCGGGCCCTTCGCCACCCAGTGCGAGAGTCCCGCCTCGCGCATCGCGACCGAGTCGAGGTACTTCATGAACCGGGGCAGGTTCTCGAAGTTGCGCCAGAAGCGGTACAGCTCGTCGATCGGCTTGTTGATCGTGACGGCCGACTCGACATGGATGCCGCGCGACCCGCCGAGCGACTCGCGCGTGTTCGAGTACTGGTCGGCGCTGGTGCGCCAGCGGTCGCCGCGTGTCCAGCTGCCGCGGCCGTGCCGGGCGGTGCTGGTGCCCAGGGCCTGGTAGACGTTGCAGTGGCCCGTCGTGCCGCGATACAGCAGGGCGGCCGCCCCCGCGAGCGCGGCCATGGCGGCCCCGCCCCTCCGCTCGCGCAAGGCCCAGACGGCCAGCGCGCCGCCAGCCGCGACCGACATCCACCGTTCCGTCTCACCGACGTTGACGCGGCGTCCGCCCGTCGCGCGTGGCCGCGTGACCTCGTAATAGCCGTGCTGTTCTTCCCCGTGCTCGCCCTTGCGATGGAACACTTCGATTGCCATCCGCACCTCCTCGCGCGTCGGCGTCCTGACGCCGCGCGCCGTTCCGTCCTGTGTGGGAGGGAAGCTCGCAGAAGGCATGCCGACCGACCTCAGCTCATCCCGTTCGGGATGTACAGCCGAACCGCCTCGGCCGCGTCACTTCCCGGCGGGGCTGGATGGCGAGCGTCTTCCGGACGACGATCGTGGTCTCGTCGCGGCGGTGCTCCACGAAGCCCTCGGAGAGGTAGAGGTCGAGCGGACCGCTGTGCTGCTGCGCGGCCGTGCGCGCGTGGGTGACCGGGCGCGCCTCAGCCACGGTCATCCCCCGGGCGCGCAGCCCCTCGCAGGCGGCACGCAGCAGCGCACGCGCGATGCCGGTGCGCCGGTGCGCCGGGTCGACGACGAAGCAGGTGATCGCGCCGACCTGAGCGGCGGGTGCGCCGGGGATGTGCGGGATGAGCTCTGGATCAGGATCG
Organism: Acidobacteriota bacterium; assembly: GCA_947465275.1. Taxonomy (GTDB): domain Bacteria; phylum Acidobacteriota; class Vicinamibacteria; order Vicinamibacterales; family UBA2999; genus JBEBGV01. The sequence goes on from CANIAI010000286.1 coordinate 2,317, forward strand.
AGCCCGGCGAGCAGCGGGCGAGGGGCGGCGTTGCACCAGCCGACGACCGCCTCGTCGCGATACGCGAGGAATCCCTGCATCCGGCCGGCCGCGACGCCGGTGCAGGCGGCCGCGCGGTTCTCGTCGGCGGTGCGGCGGTTCCAGTCGATCACGGCATGGTCGACGTACAGGAACTGGCAGTAGCAGAACTGCCAGCGCGGGTTGTTCGCGAACGCGCGCTGGTCGAAGAAGGCGAGGAAATCGTCGAGCCGCCCGGGGGTCAGCGGCTCGACGCGGGTGTGTGGCGGACTGGGCGACGCGTCAGATCCGCGCCGCATCGGCGACGGCCGCCACGTTCGGCAGCGACTCGACCTTCCAGCAGATCTCGATGAGGCGGTCGGTCTGTGCCGGCGTCAGCACGCCGGTCGCGTTGCCGCGGAACTTCGCTTCGAGGTCGGTGTTGGTCATCGGCCGCTCGACGCTGCCGACCGCGTGCTCGATGAACTTCTCGAGGCGGCGGCCATCCTTGAGGATGACCGTGACCCCGGCCTGCTCGTCACGCACCGCGCGATCGACCGTAGTGCTCACCTTGTCGCGCAGCGCGACGATCACCGGGTCCTTCACCGCCGCGTCGGTGAAGTCGTGCAGCCCGGCCGAGCCGCGCACGAGCGCGACGGCGGCGGCGAAGTAGACGCTGAACTTGCCGTCCAGGCCCGTCTGCGGCGTCTTCTTGCCGGTGAGTTCGAGCACCAGCGGCGCCACGCGCAGCTCGACCCGCTCGATCTGCTCGGGCTTCAGCGCGTGCTCGTTGCGCAGCTGCACGCAGGCGTCGAGCGTCGGGTGAATCACGATGCCGCAGGCGAACGGCTTGTAGGTGTTGAGCGCGATCTCGTACGTCTGGCCGAGCCGCTCGGTGATCTCGCCGTACTTGCGCTCGGTGCTGGTGACGTTGGCCCAGCCGCTCTTCGCCTCGAGGCCGGCGTCGCTCGACGTGTAGTTGCGCGACGCGAGCAGCGCCGCGACCATCCCGTTCTGCGCGGCGCGCCCCGGGTGGAAGCTCTTCGTCATCGACCCGAACATCTCGCGCAGCCCCACCGGCTGGACGGCGGCGATACCGAGCGCCCAGGTCATCTGCTGCTCGTTGAGGTTCAGGAGCTTGCCCATCGCCGCGGCCGCCCCGAACACGCCGGTCGACCCGGTGATGTGCCAGCCCCGGTCGTAGTGGGCGGGATAGACGGCGTTGCCGATGCGGCACTCGGCCTCGATGCCGAGCACCATCGCGTTGACGAACTCGCGGCCGCTCACCGGCTTCTGCTCCGCGTAGGCCAGGATGGCCGAGCACACCGGACCCGCCGGGTGGATGATCGTCTTCAGGTGCGTGTCGTCGAAGTCGTGCACGTGCGAGCTGATGCCGTTCATCAGCGCCGCGTGCATGGCATCGAAGCGCTCCCGGCGTCCGAGCACCGAGGCCTGCGCCGGTCCCGAGAACGGACCGAGCGCGCCGACCGCGATGTCGACCGCCTCATGGTGCGAGCCGCCGACCGCCGAGCCCACCCAGTTCATGAACGTGCGGGCGGCTTCGGTGCGCACCGCCTGCGGCAGGTCGTCGGCGCGGCCGTTCACGAGATAGCGCGCGAGGATCTTCGTGACGGGCG
>CANIAI010000287.1 GCA_947465275.1 Acidobacteriota bacterium
CCTAGCCACCGCGGACCCCGTGCTGTGACCTTCGCCGCGATTACCGGCTGGGGCAGCGCCATGCCCCCGGCGGTTCTGAGCAACGCCGACCTCGGGACGTTCCTCGACACCAACGACGAGTGGATCACGCAGCGCACCGGGATGCGCGAGCGCCGAATCTCGCACGTCAGCGCGATCGAGATGGCGACCGTCGCCGCGCGCCGCGCGCTCGCGTGCGCCGGCATCGAGGCGTCGGCGATCGACCTGATCGTCTACGGCAGCTGCAGCAACGAAGAGCAGGTCCCCAACTCCGCGTCGGGGCTGCAGGTCTCGCTCGGCGCCTCACGCGCGGCAGCGATCGACCTCAACACCGCCTGCACCAGCTTCCTCTACGGCCTCTCCACCGCAAGCGCGCTGATTCGCACCGGCGCGGTGCGCCGCGCGCTGGTGGTCGGGGTCGAACTCATCTCACCCTACATGGACTGGGGGAACCGCAACGTGGCGGTGCTCTTCGGTGACGGCTGCGCGGCGGTCGTGCTCGAGGCGAGCGACAGCGAGGCCGGGATCGGCGTGCTGGGCGAGGAGCTCGGCTGCTATGCCGACGCCCGACAGCTGCTGCGCGTGCGCGGGATGGGGTGCGCGTACGCCAACCGCGACGTGACGTTCGGCGACACGCAGTGGGACTTCGACGGGCCCGAGATCTTCAAGCGTGCCGTCCACGGGATGCTGCACGCGAGCGCGGCGGTGCTGCAGAAGTGCGGCGTCACGCCGGACCAGATCGACCTGGTGGTGCCGCACCAGGCGAACCTGCGGATCATCGAGGCGGTCGTCACCCGCACCGGCATCCCGATGGAGAAGGTGATGCTGACGGTGCAGCGCTACGGGAACATGAGCGCCGCGACGGTGCCGGTGGCGCTGACCGAGGCGGTCGAAAGCGGGCGGGTGACGCCGGGCGCGCTCATCCTGATGCCGGCCTTCGGGGCCGGGCTCTCGCTCTGCGCGCACCTGGTGCGCTGGGGCGACCGCGTCACACCGATCGCCACGAGCGACGCCGTCCTGGCGCCGGCGAACCGGAGCGCGCTCGAGATCGTGAACGAGATCCGCGCGCGCAAGTCGGCGACGCGGGCACGCTCGCTCGACGGGCTGAACGCGCCGGTCCTCGCCGAGATGCGCTGACGCGCTGAGGCTCCGGCGCCTTCCTGAGCCGTCCTACTTCCGCGCCGGCGGCGGGAGCGCAATGCGCGCCGCCGCGATCAGCCAGTCACTCCCCTGCTTCGTGAGCACGTAGGTGCCGATCAGCGGCGCCTCGCGTCCTTCCAGCCCGGTCAGCAGATCGGCGTCGACGACCGCCACGCCGTCCGCCACGAAGCGCAGCTTCGACACGCTCAGTGAGAAGCGATAGGCCGGGTTGGTCACGGTCAACTGCGACTCGACCGCGGAGCGCCCCGCCACGAACGGTCCCTGGCTCGAGCGGAAGTCGCCGTCCGCCGTGTAGCAGAGCGCCTCGGCCTTCGCGTCCCGCTGCATGCGGGCCGCGGCATAGGCCGCGAGCCTGGCCCGGACAGCCGCGTCGTCGGCCGCGCCCTGCGCGTGCGCGGGCACTGTCGTGAGGACGCCGAGGATGATGCAGAGCAGCAGTCGGGTCGTCGCGGTGGGCAGGTGGCGCATGCGGGGGACCATACCACGCGCGGGTGGATGGGCCGGAGACCCGTGCGCCACGGATCCCCGGCCGATGAGCCAGCGTGCCTGTCAGAAGCGGAGGCGCAGGCCGCCGCCGAAGAGCACGTGCCCGACGGCGAGTTCACCGGCCTCGCCCGTCAGCGGATCTTCGATGTCGATCGTCGCCTTGTTCATGCGGACGGTGCCGCCCACGCCGAAGTGCCGGCTGAAGAAGTAGCCGACGTCACCACCGACGTGGAAGCCCCACGCGGAGCCATCGACCGTCGACACGTCCGGCGGCCTGATGGTCACCGTGTTACCGCCAAGCACGTTCACCGACTGGATCGTATTGACCAACTCGATCATGTCCTGCTTCGCCGTGAAGCGGGTTGGACCGGCCATGAGGCGCACCACCCATGCCCCTTTCGAGACCGGAGCGAACACCGCAGACAGGTCGACGGCTGTCTCGGTGCGTTCGAGCGTGCCGCTCTCGCCGACGCCGTCGCCGTAACGGTTGAAGAACAGCGGGTGCGGGAGGTGCGCGGTGAGGCCCGCGGTCATCTCATAGCTCGAACGGGTCACGTTGATACCGACTCCGAGGGGAAACGAGCCGACCCACGCCGCACCGAAGACTCCGCCCGGCGCGGTTCCGAGCTTCGGATACGTGGCGGTCGCGTTCGCCGTCTCGGAGAACACGGTGGTGGTGTAGGTGGATGTCTGCTCGTCCTGCAGCGACGTGGCGCCCACGGCGTTCAGGTCGATGAAGAGGGTGCCCTGCGCCTGGGCGGTGGCCGGAATGGCCAGACCGAGCGCAAGGATCGAGGCCGCCAGGATTCGTGTCATCGCATCCTCCCGGGGATGGCAGTGGTGCGGTTGGGGGAACACCGTGCGGGGGCCGATCCGACGCTCGCGCCGAACCCTGTACCCGCGGGGAACGCGACTGGAAACAGCAGGAAACCTGCCACGGCAGAGCTGCGACATATTCGGATGATTGAGCGCATGCGTCGACATGTCCGTCGTAGTGGCGGAAATTCTACCGGCGCATGCGCAACCAGTCCCCACCCTCCGCGTAGTACCGTGTGCGGGTGTCCCATCGCTGGTCGCCAGGCGACTTCCTGACCCACCGATCGAACCCGGAACTGGGCGTCGGCCGCGTCACCGCCACCGACGTGCGCACGGTGACGGTGGCGTTCCCACGAACCGGCACGACGCTGCGGCTCGCCGGCGCCACCGACGCGCTCGTGCCGGTGGACCTCGGTCAGGGACGTCCGGTACGGCTCATGGCCACGCGCGAGGAGACGACGGTGGCCGCACGCCTCCCCGACGGACGCCTGCGGCTCGCCGATGGCCGCGAGGTGGGACCGGAGGCGTTGTGGCCGCTGGAACTCGAAGGCGCGCTGCTCGATCGGCTCGCGCTCGGCGATCTCGATCGCGCGGGTGACTTCGTCGTCCGCCTGCAGATTCTGCGGCTGCTGGCGCTGCGCGAGGCGGGAGGGCTCGGGTCGTTCCTGGGCGGCCGCGTGCGGTTGTTTCCCCACCAGCTGCATGTCGCCGAAAAGGCGACACGTATCGATCCGGTGCGCTGGCTCCTTGCCGACGAAGTCGGGCTCGGCAAGACCATCGAGGCGTGCCTGATCCTCAACCGGCTGGTGCACACCGGACGCGTGCAGCGGTGCCTCGTGGTCGCGCCCGAGGCGCTGACGGTGCAGTGGCTCGGCGAGCTCTGGCGCAAGTACCACCAGGTGTTCACGATTCTCGACGAGCCGCGGCTGGCCGACGTGGCCCGCGACTTCGGCTCGTCGTTCAACCCGTTCGATGTCCACCGGCGCGCCGTCGTCGCGCTCGAGACCCTGGTGGCGCGCCCCGAGCTGACCGAGCAGGCCGTGCGTGCGGGGATCGACCTGCTGGTCGTTGACGAGGCACAGCGAATCCGCCGCCAGCCCGGTCACCCGGGCGATGCCGCGTGGCGCGCGGTCGCCCCGATCGCGGCGCCTGGCCGGCACGTGCTGCTCCTGAGCGCCACGCCGCTCGAGGATGACGCGCACGGTTTCTTCAGGTTGTTGCAGCTGCTTCGACCTGACGACTTCCCGGAAGAGGTGAGCTTCGAGGCGCGCCTGGCCAGCGGCACGCCCCTGCCGCCATGCACGAGTTCGACGCGCCGCACCGACATCGGTGGGCTCCCGCCCCGCGTGGGTATCCCGATCGACCTGCCGGATGACGACGCCTCACGTGACCGGCTCGCGCTCGAGCGCACGTTGCGCGCCGGTGCGACCGACA
>CANIAI010000288.1 GCA_947465275.1 Acidobacteriota bacterium
CGAGTACATCAACATGTGCGTGATGGCCGGCGTGGCGACCGACCTGTACCTCGGCGGATGGCACGGGCCGTTCCTGCCCGCCGGCTTCGGCTGGCTCTGGTTCCTGCTCAAGATCGGCATCATCCTCTTTGGCTACATCTGGATGCGCTGGACCGTTCCCCGCTACCGCTACGACCAGCTCATGGCGTTCGGGTGGAAGTGGCTGTTCCCGGCGGCCGTTCTGAACCTGCTCGTGACGGCGGCCCTCATGTTGTATCTCAATGGCTGAGACCCTTCTCTTCTACCTCCTGTCGGCGCTCGCCATCGGCACTGCGGCGCTCGTCATCGGCCAGCGCAACCCGATGTACAGCGTCATGCTGCTCATCGCGTCGTTCGGCGCCCTGTCGGGCCTCTACGTCCAGCTGGACGCGCCCTTCGTCGCCGTCGCGCAGATCATCATCTACGCGGGCGCCATCATGGTGCTCTTCCTCTTCGTGGTCATGCTGTTGAATGCACCACAGGAGGACGGGGCGACGTGGGACCGCACGCACCCGCTCCGGCAGCCCGGTGTCGGGCGGTTCGGCCTGCTGCTCGCGGCGCTGCTCATCGTGCAACTGGCCTGGGCGCTCTCACGCGTCGGGCAGCTCGATGCGGCGGTCGGCGCGCGCGGGGACGCGCAGGCGATTGCCTCGGTCCGGGCGCTGGGCCGGGTGCTCTTCACCGACTACATGTTCGCGTTCGAGGCGACGTCGCTCCTGATCCTCGTCGCGATGGTCGGCGCGGTCGTCCTGGCGCGGCGCGAGGGTGACCAGTGATTCCGCTCAGCCACTACCTGATCGTCTCGGCGATCCTGTTCTCCATCGGCAGCGCCGGCGTGTTCATGCGGCGCAACCTGATCACGATCCTCCTGTCGATCGAGATCATGCTGAACGCCGTGAACCTCTCGTTCGTCGCGTTCGGGCGGGCGAACGGCACCGTCGATGGCCAGATCCTCACGTTCTTCGTCATGACCGTGGCGGCCGCCGAGGCGGCCGTCGGGCTGGCCATCGTGATCGGGCTCTTCCGGCACCGGGAGTCGCTCAACCCCGATGCCTTCACCTCGCTGAAATGGTGATCACACCGTGCTTGCGCTGATCCCGCTCTTCCCGTTCCTCGGATTCCTCGTCAACTCGACGCTCGGCCGGCGGCTGCCGAAGGCGGTGTCGGGCGGCGTGGCCTCCCTCGCGATGATCGCGTCGTTCGCGGTCTCGCTGATGGCGGTGCTGCAGGTTCGCGCCCTGCCGGCCGACGCCCGGGCCATCGAGCAGGTGCTCTACACCTGGATTGCCTCCGGTGACTTCCTCCTCGACCTGACGTTCCGCGTCGACCCGCTGTCGTCGGTGATGATCCTGGTCATCACCGGGATCGGCTCACTGATCCACATCTACTCGACCGCGTACATGCACGAGGAGACCGACAGCGAGTTCGCGCGGTACTTCTCGTACCTGAACCTGTTCGCCTCGTTCATGCTCGTCCTGGTGCTCGGGGCGAGCTTCCCGATCATGTTCGTCGGGTGGGAAGGGGTCGGTCTCTGCTCCTACCTGCTGATCGGCTTCTACTACCACAAGAAGTCGGCGTCGGACGCGGGCAAGAAGGCATTCATCGTCAACCGCATCGGTGACTACGCCTTCATCCTCGGGATGCTGGTGCTGTTCACCCGTTTCGGCACCCTCGACTTCCAGCGCATCGCCACGGCGGTGTCGGCGCTGCCGGTCGAGGCCAGCTTCGGCCTGCTCTCGATCGCCACGCTGCTGCTGTTCATCGGGGCCACCGGCAAGTCGGCGCAGATTCCGCTGTATGTCTGGCTGCCGGACGCGATGGAGGGCCCCACCCCGGTGTCGGCCCTCATCCACGCCGCGACGATGGTCACGGCGGGCGTCTACATGATCGGGCGCAACGCCGTGCTCTTCAGCCACGCACCGGAGACGCTGACGATTGTCGCGATCGTCGGCGCCGCGACGGCGCTCATGGCGGGCACCATCGGGCTGGTGCAGAACGACATCAAGCGCGTGCTGGCCTACTCGACGGTCTCGCAGCTGGGCTACATGTTCCTGGCGATGGGCATGGGCGCCTTCGGCGCCGGGGTCTTCCACCTCTATACCCACGCCTTCTTCAAGGCCTGCCTCTTCCTCGGGTCGGGCGCGGTCATCCACGCGCTGCACGGCGAGCAGGATCTCCGGAACATGGGCGGCCTGAAGAAGGACCTCCCGATCACCTACTGGACCTTCCTGATCGCGTCGCTGGCCATCGCCGGCGTACCCGGCCTCGCCGGGTTCTTCTCGAAGGACGAGATCCTCTTCGAGACCTTCTCGAACGGTCACACCATCCTCTGGGTCGTCGGCGCGCTCACGTCGCTGCTGACGGCGACCTACATGTTCCGCCTCGTGTTCCTCACCTTCCACGGTGAGCGTCGTCACGACGCCCCGCCGGTACCGGTGGTGCCCGAGGAGCCGATGATTCCGTCGAGCCACGGCCATGGTGCGCACGGGCACGCGGCGGCGCACGCGACCCCGCACGGCCACGCGGTGTCGTCGCATGGCGGTCACGACACGCACGCGGCACACGGTGGTGGCGGACATGGCCATGGCGGCGGGCACGGAGACCACGGCGGTCACCTGCACGATGCGCCGCCCGCGATGGCGCTCGCGCTGATCGTCCTCGCCATCGGGTCGGTGGCGGCTGGCTACGTCGGCGTGCCGCACGCCCTCGGTGGCAGCAACGCGCTGGCCGAGTGGCTGCACCCGGCGTTCGTCGCCCATGCGGCGGCCCCGGCCGAGGCCGGTGCGCTGGCGGCCACTGCCGCAGAGGCGGGCACGGCGGTAGAAGCGGCGCGCGAGGGCGCGGGGGCTGAAGCCGAAGGCGGACACGAAGCCGCGGAAGAGACCGCGCTGGAACTCACGCTCATGGGCGTGTCGAGCGGCATCGCGATCGTCGGCATCGCCATCGCCGCGTTCATCTGGCTCAAGCGCCGCGAGATTGCGGCGTCGGCGGCCGCCAGTTTCCCCGGACTCCACCGCCTGCTCCTGAACAAGTACTACGTGGACGAGGTCTACGACGCGACGGTGGTGCAGCCGATCCGGGTCATCTCGGAAGAGGGACTCTGGCGCGGTTTCGACGTCCGGCTGGTCGACGGCGCGGTGAACGGCACCGCCTCGCTCGTCGGCGGGGCGTCCTGGGTCCTCCGGCGCCTGCAGACCGGCTCGGTACGCGCCTATGCGGGCTCGCTCTTCCTCGGCGCCGTGCTGATCCTCGGCTATTACCTCTGGCGGTAGTGAACAGATGACCTTTCCGCTCCTGACGCTCACCTGGGTGCTGCCGCTCGTCGGCGCCATCCTCCTGCTGCTGATCGGCAACACCGACGGCAAGCGCGACGGCATGCTGCGCTGGCTGGCGCTGGGGATCTCGCTCGTCACGTTCGTCCTGACGCTGCTGATCTGGGCGCGCTTCAACCCCGGGTCGGCCGACTTCCAGATGGTCGAGCGCCACGGCTGGATTCCGACCTTCGGCATCGACTACTACGTCGGCGTCGACGGCATCAGCCTGCTGCTGATCGTCCTCACGGGCTTCCTCACGCCCATCGCGCTGCTCTCGTCCTGGGAGTCGGTGCAGATGAAGGTGAAGGAGTTCTCGGTCTTCATCCTCGTGCTCGAAGCGGCGATGGTCGGCGTCTTCATCTCGCTCGACCTCTTCCTCTTCTACGTGTTCTGGGACGCGATGCTCATCCCGATGTACTTCCTCATCGGGATCTGGGGCTACGACAACCGTGTCTACGCCGCCATCAAGTTCATGCTCTACACGATGGCCGGCAGCGTCCTGATGCTGGTGGCGATCCTGGGGCTGGCGTACCTGCACTCGACGGCGACCGGGAGCTACAG
>CANIAI010000289.1 GCA_947465275.1 Acidobacteriota bacterium
GATTACCGTCACCGTCAGTCGAGGTGTCATCGACCCTCCTGCCGAGGCTGGGGCTGACCGCGAATGCCCGCGGGGATTCTACGCCAGTCGCGCCGGGCGTATGCTGCCCGCATGTCGATCGTCGTCCAGAAGTACGGCGGCAGCAGCGTCGCCGACCTCGACCGGCTCCGCCGCGTGGCCGGGCGGGTCATGCAGACCCGCGCGCGCGGGCATGACGTGGTCGTGGTCGTCTCCGCGATGGGTGACACCACCGACGACCTGCTCGGGATGGCAAAGCGGCTGTCGCCCAATCCGGATCGCCGCGAGCTCGACATGCTGCTCTCGGCGGGCGAGCGCATCTCCATGGCGCTGCTCTCGATCGCCATCCGCGAGATGGGCGGCGACGCGATCAGCTTCACCGGCAGCCAGTCGGGCATCATCACGAATGACCGCCACGTGGACGCCCGCATCATCGAGGTGCGCCCCTTCCGCGTGCAGGATGAACTCGCGCGCGGACGCATCGTCGTGATCGCCGGCTATCAGGGCGTCTCGTACCGGCGCGAGGTGACGACCCTCGGGCGCGGCGGCAGCGACACGACGGCCGTCGCGATGGCGGCCGCCCTCGACGCCGAGTACTGCGAGATCTGCTCCGACGTCGACGGCGTCTACTCGGCCGACCCGAGGGTCGTGCCCGAGGCACGGCGCATCGACGTGCTCTCGTACGAAGAGACGCAGGAGATGGCCGAGGCGGGCGCGAAGGTGCTGAACGCGCAGGCGGTCGAGTTCGCGAAGGCGCGCGGCATCGCCATCTACGCGCGGGCGACCGCCGGACCGCTCCCCGGCGCGGACCCTTCGGCCGACGGGACCGTCGTCCGGAAGCAGCCGCCGCGCATGCCCGGTGTGGTCGTCGGCGTGGCGAGCGAGCGTGACCTGCTCGTCCTCGAGTCGTCCGCCCCGATGGCGCAGCTGCTCGAGCTGCTCGACGCGCGCGAGACCGGCGCCAAGGCGCTGCACATGGCCGCGCAGGAGGCGTCAGGGGCGCGCACGTCGCTCATCATCCCGCGCGAGAACCTGCATGACGAAGCACGGCTGCGCGACCGGCTGCACGGCCGCTTCGGCGACAGCGTCCGACTGGTCGACGGCCTCGCCGCCGTGAGTGCGATCGGCGCGGGGATCAACACCACGTGGGCCAACGTCAGGCGCGGCACCGACGCGCTCGCGCGGCTCGGGCTGCCGGTCGCCGGCGTGACCACGTCGTCGTTCCGCGTCACGTGGCTCGTGGCCCGGGACCGGACCAGCGACGCGGTGCGGGCCCTGCACCAGGTCTTCCTCGAGGCCGCCCCACCGCCCGTCCCCTGAGGAGGGGCCGTGCAGCGCGGGTCCGCGCTGGCTCTACAATGCCGGTGATGGGAATGATCGAGAGCGCGGACTTCCTGCGGGCGACGCTGCCGGTCTTCCTCGTCCGCTGCATCGCGGCCGGACTCTGCGGAGCGATCGTGGGGCTCGAGCGCGAGTTGATGCGGAAGCCCGCGGGGCTCCGCACCAACATCATGATCTGCACCGGCTCCGCGATCTACATGTGGGCCGGACTGCTCCTCACCGGCACGCCTGGCGCCACCGCCGTCGACCCGTCGCGCATCGCGGCGCAGGTGGTGACCGGCATCGGCTTCCTCGGCGCGGGGTGCATCATCCAGGCAGGCGGCCGCGTCACCGGACTCACGTCGGCGGCGACGATCTGGGTGGTGGCCGCCATCGGCCTGATGGCCGGTGCCGGCTACCCGGTGCTGGCGCTGGTCGCCTCGCTCGGCGCGGTGGGCACGCTCGCCCTCCTCGGCGCGCTCGAGCGCCGGGTCTTCCATTCGGGGCAGCCCGACGAATACCAGCACGTGAACAGCGCGGCCCCGTCGGCCACGGCCGGCGCTAGTGGCGGGTCGGGAGATCGCCGCCGGCCCCCGGCCTGAGCATCAGCCACGTCTGGCGCAGCCAGGCGAACAGGTCGGCCGGGTGCCGAATCTCCATCACCAGCCGCGCCACGGCACGGGCACGCTGGGGGAACGATCGCGGCGGCGCCGGGCGCAACCGGTCCGTCGATCGCCGGCCGCCACCCGCCGGCAGCGGATCCTCGACGCCGACCTGCAGGGCGAGGATCTCGCCAAGGTCGGCAATCGTGCGCCCCGCACGCCGGTCGCCCTGCGGGAACAGCCGGCAGAACTCCTCGACCGCCTCGTCTTCGTCAGCGCCGATGGCCCGCGCATAGCCGCGCATCCATGCCCGCGCGTACAGGCCGCTCGGCCAGCCGGCCAGGTCGCCCCGCTCGAACTGCTCGAACATCTCGCGCTTCACGCGCGTCGCCGTCGCCACGTCGTCGAGCGTGATGCCGTGCCGCTCACGCCGGCGCCGCAGGCGCATGACGAACACGTCCGTCGGAGAGAGAGGCTCCAGGCGCATGCGGTCGACACAGCAATCGACACGCCCGCGGGGGGGCCCTGGACGGGATGGTCAGCCCGGGACGTGGAGCGCAGGGGCGTGCACCGTCACGTGTCCGGGGTGTCCATCGACTGACGAAACCGTCAGCGCGATGACAGCGTTGGCAGGATCAGAGGGACGGCACGGTGCCCGAAAGGTAGGCCCCGAGCTGCGCCGGCGCGAACTGCAGGCCGGTGTAGAAGGGCCCGAACTCGGCGAACTTCGCGCTCGCCTCGTCGAAGCGCATCTCGTAGATCAGCTTCTTGAACACGAGCGGATCCTGCGCGAAGAGGTCGACGCCCCACTCCCAGTCGTCGTACCCGATCGAGCCGGAGATCACCTGCGTCACCTTGCCGGTGTAGTGCCGGCCGATCATCCCGTGCTCGCGCATCATCAGCGCCCGGCGCTCGAAGCTCTCGGAGTACCAGTTGTGCGTCTCGCCGCGCCGCTTGTTCATCGGGTAGAAGCAGACGTACCGCGAGGCGGGCACGCCGAGGAACAGGCGGCCCATGACGCGTCCGCGCTGCGTCTCCATCTCGGCATCGAACGCCCGCTCGAACTCCTCGCTCCCCGGGGTGAACTTCGCGCCGAGCTGCTCGTGGATCTTCGCCGTCATCTCATACATCCCGAGTTCGACGATCGAGACGTACGACACGGTGGGCTCGAGCAGCTCGTGCAGCGCCGTCCGCGAGCAGCGCAGCTGTGCCGCGGCGAGCGGCTCGAAGCCGCGGCGCAGGAACATCAGCATCAGGTCGGCCTTGTGCCCGAGCACCTGCACGTAGCCGGTCGCACCCTCGTCCGCCGGCACCTCGAGCGCCGTCACGGCCTCATCGGCGATCCGCTGGAGGTCCGAGGCGTCCAGCCCGCGCACGCGGTCCCAGCGGACGCGGTACATCAGGTGCAGCAGGCTCCAGCCTTCGAGCGTCTCGGGAACGAGCGGATTGTGCATCCGGCGATTCTATCAACGCGTCAGCACGCGCGCCGCGAGGAACAGCAGCGCCGCGCCCGTGGCGAGCTCGAGCACGTGACGGAGCGAGGCATGGCTCCAGGCGCGCTGCAGCCGCTCGAGCCCGTACGCCCACATCGTGTGGCAGGCGAACGCCATCGAGACGTGTACCGCGATCGCCCCGGCAAAGAGCCATCCGTCGCGCCCGCCGAACGCGGCCGTGCCGCCGGGCAGGAACGTCGGGACGACCGTCAGGTAGAAGGTCGTGACCGCCGGGTTGAGCAGCGCCGTGGTGAACCCTTCGCGCATCGGCCCCACCGGGGTGTCTGGGCCCCCCGCGCCGATCGGCAGCCGTCTCGCGCGCCAGGTGTCGATCACCTGGCGCAGGCCGAGCCATGCGAGGTAGCAGGCACCGAGCACGCTGACGGTGCGCAGCGCGCCAGGGATGCGCGCCAGCAGCGCGGCGACACCGAGCCCCGCCACCACCCCCTGC
>CANIAI010000290.1 GCA_947465275.1 Acidobacteriota bacterium
CTTCGCGATGGTCACCTGGTATTCCGGATACATCGTCGCGGCGCCGCCGAGCGTCGCCTCGTACGGGATGTCATACAGCTTCGACGGCTCGCGGTGCTCGGTGCCCGGCGGGGAGTGCGGCACCCAGCCGGCCGGCTTGTCGACGAGCTCGACGACGGCGTCCCAGGGCTGAATCGGCACGACGACCTGCGCGGGCTCGACCTGCCAGGTGGAGCTGCGGACGAACGGCTCCTCGAGATACACCGGGTCTTCGATGATGGAGACCGACGTCAGGAACTGCCCATGCCGCCAGAAGTGCTCGGTCATCACGCTGTTCGGGCTGGTGTAGACCCCGACCTTCTGGATGACCCCCATCTTCATGTGGGTGGTGACGACGGTCAGCACGCCGTCGTGGAACGTGCCGGTCGAGAAGCCGTCCCACGTGTGCTCGGCGTAGTTGTTCGGGTGGGGGCGGCCGTCCATCCAGATGGTGCGGTCGGACCGGCCGTACACCCCGACGAGCTTGAGCGCGATCAGGGCGTCGGTCGCGGCGTCGCGCACCTCGCTGATCCGCATGTTCGGCCCCTCGCCGCGCATCGCATACTGCACGGGGTGCGCCTGCGTGCTCCGCTCGGGCTGTGAGTGGCTGCCGGCGTCCCAACTCGAGGCCATCTGCCGCGACGCGGCGTTGATGGGAAGCCCGGTGTAGTCGCCCAGGAAGCCGCCGGGGCCGCGATAGGGGGCGTCTTCGCCGTTGCGCGAGGCCCACTGCCCCACGAGATCGACGGGACGCGAGCCCTGGGCCGAGGCAAAGCCTGGGGCCATCACGAGGGCGGCGAGGGCGAGCAGACCGCCCACGGCGAAGCGGGAGGAGGCGTGGCGCATGCAGACAGGATACTCGGGCCTTACCGCTTCTGCGCGATCCAGACGGTGTGCCCGCCACAGTCGGGGTCCTGCGCCATGAACTGCACCACGGTGAAGCCGGTGGCGGCGAGCAGGGCGCGGTACTCGTCCTGGGCCAGGCTGTCATGGAAGAGCGGGTCGCCCTGGTAGGTGCCCATGGCCACGCCAGCGATGTGGCCGCTGGTGAACATCAGCGTGCCGCCCGGGAGGGTGTGCGCCGCGAACCGGGGGAACATCGCGCGCTGGTCGTCGGCGGTCAGGTGGAAGAAGCTGTCCCACGCGAGGACACCGTCGAAGCGCTGAGCGCCGTCGCCGGCCTGAGCCAGATCGAAGGTTCGCATGTCACCGACGACCCAGTCCATGTCGGGATGCCGCTCCCGCGCCCGGGCGATGAGCGTCGGGCTGCTGTCGACGCCAGTGACGCGCCTTCCCTGCCGGATGACGTAGCTGGCGAGATGGCCGAACCCGCAGCCCACGTCGAGGATGTGGCCGCCCGGCGGGACCAGCGTCAGGAAGCGCTCGAGCCACGCCTGCTCGAAGAGGCGGCCGCCGCTCCCGAACGTGCGGTCGTGCTCCCACGCTGCGGCGTGCTTCTCGTAGTGCGGGATGATGCGCGCCGCGAGACCGGCGTCGGTCTGGTCGCGCGGGTCGTCCGCCACGCGGCTACTTTCTCGGGGCTGCCGCGGCTTTGAGCGGCATCGCCGCCGCATCCGCCGTCCGGATGCCCGTGGGCGCCCCCGACACCGTCACCGGCGCCTGGCGGGTAAGCACGATGCCATCGAAGCCGAACACCTCGATCCGGTTGTCGGCCGCGCACTGCGCGACGACGCGCGTGGCCGAACTGTTCCAGGCGACGCCCTGGCACCACTTGCCGAGGGGCGCCTGGGTGACGAACCGGAGCCGCGTGCCCTCGATGGCGTAGATCTTCAGGAAGCCGGTGTCGTGAAAGTACGGCGAGGTGGGGCCGAGGTGCGCGCCGTTCTGCAACGCGGCGGCCACGAAGCGGCCGCCGGGCGCCATCGAGATCCCTTCGGGGACCATGCCGACGAAGGCCCCGTCGACGACGCGCGGCGGCGTGGCGCGCAGGTCGAGCAGCTGCAGCGTGTCTGACCCGCCCATGGGGCCGTTGCCGATGTTGGCGACGACGGCCAGTGAGCCGTCGGGCACCAGCTCAATGCCGTAGGGCTTGAGCCCGGCCGGCACCGTGACGCCGGTGTAGGTCACGGTGGTGCCGTTCACATCGAGGATCGCGACACCGTTGGCGTCGTTGAGCGTGACGTAGATGCGGCGGCCGTCCGGCGAGAAGACCGGCAGGCTCGGGCCCGAGTCGGGCTGCTTCAGGTCGACCTTCCCCGCAGGCGTGACGGTGGTGCCGCTGACGGTGAAGATCGAGACGGTGCCCTCGGCGCGGTTCGCGACGGCGGCCATGGTGCCCGCCTTGTTGAACGAGACGCCGACCGAGCGACGTCCGGCCTGCACGGTGCCGACGACGCGCGGGGGCGTTGCCTTCAGGTCGATGACGGAGACGACGTCGTTGAAGACCGTCTTCGTGCGGTCGTTCGGGTCGAGTTTCGTGGCCGAGGCGACGAGCGCGATCGAACCGTCGGGGGCGACGGCGACGCTCTGCGGCGGCGCGGACCATCCGCCCGGCGCCTCGAAGTCGGCAAGGATGCGCGGCGGGGTCGTCGACAGGTCGAGGATGGTGACGGTGTCGGGCTTCGGGTTCGGCGGCACCACGTTCACGCCGTTCACCCAGACCGCCTTGTTGTCGTTCGACGAGACGGCGATCTGCCCGCCGGCGAGCGCCCGGTCGGCCGGGCCGAGCACCGCCGCGAGCACGGCGGCGAGCACGGCCGCGCCCCTTGCCACGCTGACCGTCATGCCCGCCACGCGCCCCGTTCCCGACACCTGCCTGATTCGCATCCCGCCTCCTGTGTCGCGTATTGTCCCGGCGGCGCGATGCGGTGTCCAGTGCATGGTATTCTCCGGCCCGTCTGGAGGAGACATGGACCGTCGAGAGTTCCTGCACACGAGCACCGGGTTTCTGGCCATGGCCGCGATGTCGGCCCGCCTGCGCGCGCAGGCCGCCGCGCCAGGGCCCATCGTCGATACGCATACCGGGAAGATTCGCGGGGTGATCGAGGACGGCGTTCGCACCTTCCGCGGCATCCCCTACGGCGCGTCGACCGACGGTGCCGCGCGCTTCCAGGCGCCGAAGCCGCCGACCCCCTGGACCGGCGTCCGCGACGTGTCGCAGTTCGGGCCGCGCTTCTACCAGCCGTTCCGTCCGATGATCCCGGAGATCGGCGATGCCCTGACCGGCACCGGTCCGATGAGCGAAGACGCGCTGCGCGTCAACGTCTGGACGCCGTCGACCACCGGCAAGCGGCCGGTCATGGTCTGGTTCCACGGCGGCGGCCAGCGCACCGGCTCGGGCAACTCGCCGTACTACGACGGCCACGCGCTCGCGCGGCGGCACGACGTCGTGGTCGTCACGACGACTCATCGCCTCAATGCGTTCGCCTACCTCTGGCTCGCCGGGCTCCCGGCCACGGGTGAGCGCTTTGCCGATACGACGAACCTCGGGCTGCGCGACCTGGTGCTCGCGCTCGAGTGGGTGCGCGATCACATCGCGCGCTTCGGCGGCGACCCGAACAACGTGACGATCTTCGGGCAGTCGGGCGGCGGCGGCAAGACGGCGATGCTCACCGGCTTCCCCGCGGCCAAGGGGCTGTTCCACAAGGCCATCATCATGGCCACGCTCGAAGACACGGCCATCACCGGCCTGAAGCCGGCGCAGTCGGCCCAGAATGCCGAGCTGTTGCTGCGCCGCCTGGGGGTGGCCCCCGCCGATGCGGCGAAGCTGCTGACCATGCCGGCGGAACAGATCGTCGAGGCGCTGCTGAAGCCCGGTCCCGCGACCGGTGCGGGCACGCCGCAGGGGGACATCTCGCTCCGGTTCGTGCCGGTGGTGGATGGCAAGACGCTGCTGGCC
>CANIAI010000291.1 GCA_947465275.1 Acidobacteriota bacterium
ACCGCCGGATCCAGCCCGTCGACCCGCCCGCGTGCCTGCACGCGGGCATCTCCCGAGGCGAGTCTCGCCGTCAGGTCGAGCACCGGCCACGTAGCCCCGAACATCGAGGAATCGACGAGGCTGGCCGAGGCGTCGAGCACGAGCCGATCGCCGGAGGCTGCGGTGCCGGTCACATCGAAGCGCCCGGTGAGCGCGCTCGCGAATCGGTCGGTTGCGATGGCCGGCAGCGCGAACGCCGTCCCCACCTGCTGCACGTCCAGCTGCGCCACCGAGCCACGCGCCGTGAACGCCGGCGCCGGTCCGCACGGTCGCCACGGTGCCCGCGTCGATCGTCGCCCCGGCCAGCGCCGACCGGTCGAACGTCAGGCCGGCGTCGAACCGCGAGCCGCGCGCGGCCAGCGTCCAGGCGAACTGCAGCCGGCTCCGGGCGCACGGAATCTTCAGCGCGGGCGGCAGGTTCCGCAGGTCGACGTTCGCCGCACGTCCCGCGAGATCGAGCTGCAGCGGCGCGCCGGTGATCACGGTGCCCCTGGCGGTCGTCAGTCCGCCGTACGCGTTGGCGCGGGCATCGAGCGACACGCGGTCGCCGTCGAGCCGCCCCGTGGCCGCGACATCGCGGGCCTCGTATCCGGCCACGACGACGCGCCCCGCGTTCACCTGCCAGCTGCCCCGCACCGACGAGGCGTCGCTCCCCATCGTCAGGTCGACGCGCGCCTGCCCGGTGATGTCGCTGTGCAGCGTGGCACTCTTCGCCAGCGGACCGATGTCGAGGTGCTGCAACTGCAGCGTGCCGCGCACCCGACGTTCCGGCGCGAGCGCGTCGAGTTCGAGCCCGCCCGACAGCCCCCCAAGGGTGGCATCGGTCGCCGAGAGATCGACCATCAGCCGATCGGCGGGCCCACGGGCCGTGAGCCTCAGCCCCGGCTGCAGCATGAAGCCCCGCAGCGCCGGGATGAGCCGCGCGAACTCCGGCAGCGACAACCGATCGGCACTGAGCGTCAGGTCGGCCGTCGGCGGCGCATCCCGATCGATCCCTCGGAGCGAGCCCGAGGCGCTGAGCGCACTCTCCTCGGTGCGCAGCGCCAGCCGCTCCACCGTGACCGCGTCGTCCGTCCGCCGGATCACGCCCGACAGGCCGTTCAGACCGAAGGCCGGATTCGAGGCCCGCAGCGATACGTGCGCGACGCGCACCTGCAGTTCGCGCGCGTTGCTCGTCACGCCCACCGAGGCGTCGAGCCGGTCGATGCGCTCCGGGACGTCGACACCGCTCGTGCCGACGCCCTCGAGCAGCAGCGTGCCGTCGCTGACGCCGATCTCGCCGATCTCGATGTTCGGGCGGCCCTTCGGCTGGCTGGGATTCGGCGTGCGCGCCTTGATCAGGTTCGTGAGGTTCCAGCCCTCGGCCGTGCGCACGACCCGGACGACCGGATGCGTGAGCCGGATGGCGTCGAGCACGAGGTGGCCGCGCACCAGCGTGAGCGCGTTGTAATCGAGCCCGATGCTGTCGACATCGACGACCGGCTGCCCCTGCTGCGTCACCACGACGTCCTGCAGCTGCACCCCGGAGAAGAGATTGCCGCCCAGGCGGCCGATCGACAGCTGGCCGTTCACGTAGTCATCGGCCTGCCGCACGATGAATCCGCGCAGCCACTCCTTGAACCACGTGGTCTGCGTCACGATCACCGCCATCGAGGCGGCGCCGATCACGAGGGTGCCGACCACGGCGATGACCTGGAGCGTTCGTCTGGCAAGGGGCATGGGGAACCTCAGAACGCCTGGCCGATGCTGAAATGCACGCGCCACTGGCGGCGCTCGGGCTCACCCCTGACGCGCAGGTTCGCTTCCGGCGTGAGCTGGTAGCCGAAGTCGATGCGGGCGGGGCCGACCGGCGTGAGGTAGCGAAGGCCCGGGCCGACGTCGACCCGCAGGTCGCCGAGGTCGAATGCGTTCGCGCCCATCCAGACGTTGCCGTAGTCGACGAAGGCGACGGCGCCGATCTTCCCCATCAGCGGCAGGCGCACCTCGCTCGATCCCTCCACCATGCTGTGCCCGCCGATGGGCAGGCCGAAGCCGCTGAGCGGGCTGACCTCGAACCGCCCCCAGCCGCGCAGGCTGGAGGCGCCGCCGATGAAGAACCGCCGGTAGAACGGCACGTTCGCCTCGAGGTCGCCCCCGAGCGGATCGATCGTGCCGAGCCGCAGCCGGTTCGCGATCACCAGCCGCCGCCCGATCGACAGGTAGTGGCGCCCCTCGACGGTGGCCGTCCAGAAATTCCAGCTGCCCCGCAGCCACGTGCCCGCCTGTTCGACGTGCGCGTTCACGACGTAGCCGTTGCGCGCGTCGAGGAGGCTGCCGGTGGTGTTGCGACTGAGGTCGAACGAGAGGGACGACAGGGTGCCGCGCGACTCCCCCGTGCGAGGGTCGAGGCCGAGCGCGATCAGCTGGTTGCGGATGCTGAAGTCGGTCAGCGCCTCGGCGACCACGCTGCTCCGCTGGAACTCGCTGGCGAACGAGACGCCCCAGCTGTTCTGGCTGTTCGCCTGGTGGCGCAGCGTGACGCGGCCGCCCAGCTGGTTCAGCGAGTACACCGGCTCGGCGGCCTGCCACGCCTGTCCCTCGAACTGCAGGGAGAAGTGCGGCGCGAGGAAGTACGGCTCGCGGAACTCCGCCCGCACGCCGCGTTCGAGTGACGACCACTTGGCCTCGATGCCGAGGTGCTCGGCGGCCCCCATCAGGTTCGCGTGGTCCCAGCGGATGCGGGCGCGGGCGCGCTCCTCGCTGCCATAGCCCAGGCCGAACGTGAACTTGCGGTGCTTCCCCTCGGCGACCGTGACGCGCGTGGGCACCTCGGCGGCCTGCGCCTGACGGTCCTCGAGCGACTCGACATTCGCGAACTCGAACAACTCGAGGCCGTAGATGCGGCGCTGGCTCTCGCGCATCTCGCGGCGGGTGAACAGGTCCCCGGGCCGGTAGGTGAGCTGGCGGCGCACCACCTGCGGGGCGACCGAGCGCGGGCCGACGATCTCGACCTCGCCGAAGTGGGCCTGCACCCCCGGTGTCGCGGCGAGCACGATCCGCTCGCGTCGGGGCGCGCTCGTCGTCTGCGACAGCGAGACCTCCGCGTACGGATACCCGGCATCGCGCAACACGTTCAGCACCCGCTCGCGCGAGGCCTGCGCGAGCTGCCGGTCGAGCGGTGCACCGACGCGCAGCGGCAGGCTCTCGCGCAGCCCGCGGCGCGGCCCCTCGGCGAGCACGTCGACTCCCTGCAGGTCGAGCGCGTCGACGACGACCGGCTCGCCTTCCGAGATGCGGACGGTGATCGAGACTTCGTCCTGGGGATCGTTCAGCCGGACGTCGACGTCGCTGACGCGCGCGTCGGGGAACCCGCGGTCGGCGTAGTAGGCGCGGATGCGCTGCAGGTCGGCGTCGAAGGCACGCCGATCGAAGTAGGCCTTCCGGCCCCAGGGGAGGCGTGACCCGCGGCGGGTCTGCAGGGCGCTGGCGAGCGCCGCCTTGTTGACCTGGCGCACCCCCTCGAAGTCGAGGCTGCGGATGCGGATGTCGCCCTGCTCCTTGCAGCCGGCCACACCCAGGGCCACACAGAGGGTCGCGGCGAGCAGCAGGCCCTGACGAACGGAGGGTAACGGATGACGCACACGCATGCCGCCGTGGAGCAGCACCACAGAACATGCCAGCGCCCGAGGGTCCTGTCAGCGCGGCCGCTGCCCGGGCACGGCGCGCCCGGCGTCACTCGCGCGTGATCACGGTCGCGCGGGTCGAGGAGACGGCCAGCATGATCCCCAGGCCCACGGCGATGAGGGCGCCGATGGCCAGCCAGACACCGGGAATGCGCCGCAG